>NZ_DBHHFZ010000002.1:150733-362836 GCF_057238465.1 Arachnia sp. | reverse complement strand
CCTCAGGACAAAGCGCTAGCTGAGGAAAACCGAAACACCCCTATGAATAAGCCTCAATGGGTTTGGTGTATTTCACAACACCGGATGGAACAGGCGCGCCACGGGCGCATCGGGCCTGATTTTGTACTGGATTGTGCATGGACAGGTGGCGGCTCAACGCCAACGCCACCACCGCACCACCACCCACCCAGCCAAGGCAACGAACCCGGTCACCACCAGTCCAACAACGAGCCAGGGCCAGATACTGGAAATGAGGTCGACCGCAATCTTCAAAGCGAGGGCGGCCAACAGGACGGTGAAGCACCACCCAAGAAGCTTGTCTGCCAACGAGAAAGGAGTCTCAGCCATGGCGTCCTCCCGGGCGTCGGTGCGGGCGCTGCGACTGGTCCATACGCTGCATGACATGGCGGAGCATCTCTGTTCGGACACGGAAAGCCTCACACTGAAGCTGCCTAGCGAGATGGCGAGCATCGTGGTGGATACGGAGCTGCTCGCAATACTGCCGACGCTTCCGGGCACGATCGCGTTCCCGCCAAACCTCCACCAACCCCCACACCACCACTCCCAAACTCACCAGCCCAAGGACCGCCATGCCAACCACCCCAAGGACTCCCAGGCCGGTCACTGGAACCTCGCAATAGCCTGCGCCGCACCAGTGGCATACGCACCCAACAACGCCTCCAAGTACGGCGCACTCTCCGGCGCAACCTGCACCAACGCCTGGCCAGTCATCACCAGATTGCCGACATTGCCCATCGCCTGATTCGTCAGCTCCGCCCGAGCCGCGTCAACCGCCCTGACTACATCACCTCGACCAGCCGTCCACTCCAACTCTCGCTGCACCGACCGAGCCAGCCCTCGCGGCCGCCCACCCGACCCAGTCACCGACGACACCAACCCAGACCCAGCCGCCCGAGCCGATCCAGCACCAAACCCAGAAGCAGGGATGAGATCCGACATGACATAACTCCTTCCACACCACCCGCCACCACCAAGCAGCGGAATCCGGTGTATCTCGTTTAGAAGCCGGTTTGACTTCACACCCCAAGTCCAACCCACAACCCCGGGGCCTGTCGTGACATGAAAGTGACATCCCCCGAGCACCAGAAGCCCCCTCAAGCCCCGAGAAACCAGCGCGCTCCTTCTCCCAATCCAGGAAACAGCCCCTGGTGTTCCTCGGCTAGGCTGCCCAGATGAGCAGCAGCGACAGTGCTGAAGGGAGCAGCCGCGCCGCCGAAGATGCCATCCACCAGGAACTCCGCGCTGCCCGCAAACGCCCCGGCGGCCTGTCGCCGCAGACCATGGCCCAGTGCCCGGTCATGTGCGACCTACTCGGCAATGGCGACCCCGAAGTCGCCTTGGTGGAGCTGAACCACAAGATCATGGAACTGATCGACTCCGACGACGACATCACCGCCGTGGAGGCCGCCAGCTACTCCCTCGGGCTGTGTACCGACGCCGATACCCACCTCGCCCGGCTTGAAGAATTCGGGGCCAAACACTTCCTCGACCAACGCCAAGCCCGCCGCTACAGCGACCGGGGTCTCACCCAACTCGCCCGGCTGATCTCCACTCACTGGACCACCCAAACCGTCCCTGAAGCCACCCTCATCGTCATCGGTTTGGATGAAACCCAAGTCGGCTTCACCATCCAGCTGCGCTGCCAACGCCACATCCACATGCACCCACCACAGCTCAGCCTGTGGCAAGGCAACGAACCCCAAGCCATGCCCCTGAGCCCAGCCTGGACAACCAGCTCCCAACCAGAAGCCCTGTGGCACGAGCAGGAGCTGGCTGAGCCAGCCGTTGTCCAGCTCCAAGGCGAGACCACCATCCGCCTCGTCTGGCGAGGCGAAACCTGGCCCAAGTTCACCATCGTCCTCACCGGCAACATCCACGCTCGCATGGTCAAGAGCCAAACACTAGGGGCAGCTTGTGCGGTGACAGTGGTGGATACGGAGTAGCCACTACCGAACTCCCGATGCGCGCCGCGCATCCAAGCGCTGGACTACCCCTGCCCAGTAGCACAGCCGCGCCAGACACAGAGGTTGTATAGCTGGTCGGGGACGGCAACTGGCCGTTGACAAGCCATAACGCCATCACCGCAGACTTTGACGGCACCAACGGCAGGCGGCGCTACAGGGTGGCGTGGGAGCAGTGACAAGGTATTACGCACTGACGGCTGAGGCATCCGCAGAAGCCAGTTCCGAAGACTATTTTCGCCGAAAGTTAGCTAGTTTTGGCAGAATATTAACTAACCTCCATTGTTGCCGAACCTCCTCGTTGCTACCCTCGACTCATCTCTCACCGTCGGAAAGCCCGACGCGAGTCCTGAAGCGACAGCGGGCAGGACTCGTCCCAGAGAGACGTACGGGGAGCCCTCATACCCTCATGGTCACGGCAACGTGGACAGTGACGCGGATGGCACAACGCCACACCGCACAGAGAGTGAGCCCACATCTACCAATTTTCGAACGCCTGTGCTATATTAAAAAGCAGTATGAAGGACCGATGGCGTTCATCACCACAATCACCAGAGCAAGAGCATCCAGCAGCTCAGCAGGCGGAGGCTATACCTGGCGCAGATGCAGTCCCGGAGGAAATATCTCACGAGGAAACAGTGTGCGAGGGATGCGGACGGCCATATGGACGCACGAGAGAGCTTGGGAAGAGAGCCTTGAAAATGGACGTAGAGGAGATACCTAGAGTGTCAAAACGACGATTCGCAACACCCGAAGAAATTGCATATGATTTTTCTCAACGAAACCCTGAATGGGCAGCTAAGATCCGAAATAGATTCTCGCCTGAATGGGAGCGTGGTGAGCGAGAACGCATCGGCAGAAACCGGAAGCTGCCTAGAGACAACAGCCTTCCTGAGGTTCCCAGATTTCATGACCCTCTACAATATTGAAGGGTGATTTCCTGTCGGATATGACTTTTGCCGATAGGTATGGAGGCCTTATATGCGTGAAGTTCTCAAGCTGGCGCAGCCCTTGTTAAGACCACGCTTGAAGATACCAGTGAACAAGCACAAGAATCGGTAAGTAATGCATGATTCTTCATGAGGGTCATTCGCAGGCGGTGTGTCTATCAGGTAGGCCTCGTGGCAGGCTGTACTTGAAGATGGTCATGGACTAGCCTTGTCGTTAGGGTGCAATGCGTTGTTTTAAGTGGCAAAGAAAAAGCCTAAAGGTTTCTAAATTAGATGCCTCCTCGTCAAGCTATAGCGCCAGTAGGCGAGAGCGTAGACGTGATGACATTGTTAGATTGTGGGAGAATCCGCAATGGCAAGTCCGCAAGCAAGTTGTTCACGACTTTTCTCAGGCAGTTTCTGGAGAGTATATGCAAAAAACTACTTTAGATGCTGACCTCCAAGAGATTTTATCCGCAGTAAATATCAAAATTGGGGATCGAGTCGCCATCCCTATAGAGTGGCGCCCTAAAGGCCTCATCATGTCCTTAGACGTCTGCTCCGACGATATGGCTGGTCATGTTGTCTCAAGGGCCATATGCCAGAACTCTGCTCTTGCACTTCTGGAATCTATCGCAGTCGCAGTATTAGATGAGGAAGCACATGGAATTTTGGGGAAACTTGGTAATTTGCCAACATGCATAGAAACCCTTTTTGAAATTCTTGTTAAAAAGTCTCCAGATGAACTCTTGGAACAAAGACTTGACGGATCCAGGATATCGAACTATTTATACACATTAAAGTTAAATGATAAAAGTGACGAGTCAAGCGATATAAACGGCAAAGAGTCTAATTTGTGCGCCGAGCTATGCGGCAAGAACTGCATTGGGAGCAAGGTGTGGAACTTGCTTCGAAAAAATCAACTGTTCATGAAGGTTCTGGCAGCTTTTACATTAGGATATGTACGCGCCATAGAAATTCCTATTACCAGTAATGGAATCAGTATACTTAAGACTAAAGAGGTAGTTGCGAGCAATCCCTTTGAGCAAGTTCGATCGTCTGTTCCTGATGCATTATGGCTACAAGCAGATCCAGCGAATCTTACCATTCGAAGAACTATAAATGTCGACATGCCTGCCGATGCCAACATGATAAAAAGTCTTCCTCCGGACTATGCACATTTCGCCCCTACGCCATCTGACGAAACAATACTGTTCAACTCGCCAACGCCTCCGGCTGATCAAACTGATCCAATCCGCCTCAAAGTGCAAGAAGATGGCGCGTGGGCATATCATAAGCAAGGAATCCAAGATGATGGATGTGTTCGAGGATCAAGAATCGAGATTCGCAAGGGGATGGTCGATGTCGTGGCTAGACGCGCAAATCTAATATTTCCCGGTCTAATACTGGCCTCACTGGGGTTATTATCGCAAGCATACATGCTTATACACATACTGATATCTCTAAGTATAACTGACAATAAGATTAGCAATACTGCGAAGGGTGGGGCTGACATTGAAGCCCCATTGATCGGCGGTATTGCGATTATAGTCCCACTTATTGTATTGGCATATGCCTCAACGTCCAGACATGTTTTATTGAGCAGGTTATTAGAGCCATACAGGCTCATATTGATATGGGGGACTTTATTGCAATTGGTTGCCATAGGCTTAGCTGCACTGTTTAAGCAAGTTGCGTTAGGATTACTTAACCTTGGCCTGACAACTTCTGTCATTATTTTGATAGTATTTTTGGATGCGACCAAGCAGAAGCATAATAGTTATTATGTTCAACGATTGCGCTGTCTGCGCAATTTTCGCAAAAAGATAAACCAGTTACCGCTCTGGGGTGCCATATCGACACTAGCGCCAGTTATCACTACCATCGGGCAAGTATGCTTTGGCGCTCCAATAGGACATGTGCTCATAATAATAACTGTTCGATTCGGATTGAATATACTATCTTTGGTGTATGTAAAAAAATATTTCTCTATAGAATCCAGACGCCTTAACATCAACTGGCTTATTATGCTGGCTGGCGTAGAGGCGGGGTGCCTTGCCTTTGCGATTCCCACCTCTACTCTTGCATCGCAATATTGGCCAATTACTATATGCATGATGCTTCTTCAAATAGCTTATCTTGCCGCTCGCATATTTTCAATATATATACTATCTTACACAGTTCACGAAAAGAACTGTAGCAAATGCAAAGATCCCAAGATATCATGCACCACCAAGACGGGGTCGCAACTTATCGAAATTCCCGACAAGGGCAAGGACGACTATAAAGCTTTTGGGATAATAGATGTAAAAGACTTATTCACGGACGACGTATCCGCTGACAAAACTCCTAGCCAGAGCGCAGTTGAGGGTGGCTGTGAATAATCTTCATAGCCTCCTCGCTAGCACCCACAGCTTCACAACCACCCCAGTCTCCACGCAGATCCCCTAACTCCTGGCTGGTAGCATACCCCTCATGCCACGCGAAAAGATGTGGGTTGATTACCCAGACGGAACACATCTGTCGCAGTCACGCCAAGATCCGGGTGGGCTTAGGGGCCTTGCTCGGGATGATGAGACCGGCGCTCTCGTAGACCACGCGACGCTCCATCCCATCATCGATGATGATACGGGGTTCGACCTGTCGCGCTTCGTGTTGGTTGGTGGTGCTGCGCTTGGTGGCGTTGCGCTTGGCGCTGCTGCCGTCAAATTTACTCCGCACGTTGTCAGCTGGTGGAATGAGCGGATCGTTCCTACGTGGAACGATCGGATGCTGCCGGGCATGCAGTCGTGGGTGCGCAACCTGTTCCGGCGCAAGCGGCGTAAGCGGGGCGCGCTCCAGGACGAAACGGCTGAAGCCACAGATGCTCCGGCCCTCCCGCTGACGCCGACGGATGTTGCATGTGCAGTCTTCGTCGACCAGGTTGATGCTCTCTCCGGTGAGCCCGGCACCTCGATGAGTCAGGCAGAGGCGAAAGAGCGTCTCTTCGCTATCCTCATTGCCGCGGCCTATATCGCTGAGCAAATTCGTGCGCTCTCGGGCGCCCGTATTGAGTCAGAGGATAGTGAGTGTGTGGAGTTGCTCTCAGGAGCGATACGACAGCTCTCGACCCAGCGGATTGCGGATGGCATCAATCGTCTGCTGGAATCGGACACCGCGTTGCTGGATGAGGAAACGGTCGATCAGTTCATGAAGCTGTTCAAAGGCGCTCGCATCCCCGGCCAAGGCTATGCACCTATCCGAGTGGAGCAGTTGCAAGAAGCGCTGCGGCTGGAAGAGTAAGAGGGGCAGGGCTCGTGGGGTGTGGCCAAACCTCCTGCCGACCTACACTGCCCGCCGATACGCTACCCCAACCTTAGGCGCAGCCTGTTCGATCCATTCTTCATGGAGACCAAGTTGATGACCAATGGCACTCTCTTCAATTTCGCGCGTCTGTTGCTCACCATACAGATGATCAATATGCCCGCGTACATCATCAATCTGTTGCTCGACTGCGTCAAACCGACTATTCATACGCTTCTCAAGGGCATCCATATCATCTTTGATGAGGTGGTAGAGCTTGAGCGCTTGTTCATCATTCATGCTAATTAGTATAAGAAAAATGGATGTATAAATCAAGGTTTAACATAAAGCATTGAGACTTACCTGTTGTCATGCATTGACTAGATTAATCGGCGATATCTGGCTCTAGCCACTCGCGGCATTTTGCGATATAATCATAACCAGCAATGCCGCACCCAAATCCCGACAACAAGCCATCGCTTCACGCTCGTCTCCGCAAGACCAAGGCGGCGTTTCTGGCGACAGCGTTGACCTTGGCTGGTGTGCTCCTCATCATGCTGAATGGCTGGCTTTCTGGTATCAACCTCGGTGACTGGGCCTGGCTGCATGCGTTGCCACTCGGGGAGCTGGGCGGCACGCTGTTTGGTGCCGGGCTCCTCGGTACGCTGTTTGAGTATTCCTTTCGCAAAGACCAAGAAGCCGCCACCGCTCGCCAGTTCCGCCAGATCATTCACGATGAGGCGCCGGCGATGCGGGATGCGGTGATCGAGGGGTTTCGGTTCAACACTGACGATCTAGAGCGGATTGCCACGCCCCGGCTGTTGGATGAGCTGGCGGTCAACAGTCTGGGTATGCGCTTTGGTGATACGGCCTTCGGGCGGGAGGTGTATGGGGATATTAAGCACCAAGCAATTACGGCTGAGGAACGCTGGTATGACGCGCGAGTTGATGCGACCCTAGGTATACCTAGGGTTAGGAGCGTAGCTCCTAACCCTTTCTTTGACTTACTCGTCCGCTGGGAATACACCGTCGTGCCCAAGCACCGCTTCCGGAAGTTTGCTGTGGTCTCAGACCGGCAGCGGTATGACCAGATGGTGGCTGAGCGCGGGGAGACGAGCGTGTGGTTTCGGCGACCGGTACCTGGCGTAGCAGTCACTGACCCGGCAGTGTTTGCGTTGGAGCAGTTCACCATCAATGGGAAGGCTATTCCGTTCACTCGCCAAGCTGATGATGTCTCACAGGTCTACATCGTAGACCTTGGTGAGCAGGTGGTGCGGGATGAGAAGCCGGTGGTGGTGTCGTTCGCATTCCGGACGCCGGTGCCTCGGGATGGGCACGTGGTTCACATCGACATTGATCGTCCAACCAAGGGATTAGAAGTCGAGTTGACCTACAACGCTGCTGCTATCCGGCGCGTGCGCCTGATGGACTTCGCTTCCCGTGGTGACGGTGGTCGCATTATTACAGAGTCGGAGATACCGGTGGTCCGCTACCGCTACGACGGCTGGCTGTTCCCACGTGCCGGCTTGGTGTTCGCCTGGACGTTGGCGGACGAAGGCTCGATCGCCAGGCCACAAGCCGCAGTCGAAGCCTCACACCCCGAAGCGCCGAAACGTTCCGTGCCGACCGCTCGCACCAACCCAGCGCACAAAGGTGATGTGCACACTGCGTCGAAGATCAAGAGGGACGCCCGCCACCGCCAAGCGGTATAGCGGGCGACTTGTCTAGCACGATTTAACCAGATACTTCAGCATCTCAGCAGCCACCCATGGTGGTCTCCTTTCCGTCTCGGTGGGGTTCGGTCTTGGCGGTATTGATCTTGTCCTCTAAATATTGCCATACATGTATGGTGGCGGCAAGGACGGGACGCGGGAACGCTGGGGTGCATGGGTGGACCCGACCGAACCGACGCGGAATGGTGGGAGTTCGCCCGCGCTCTCGGAGTCAAGCTCCAACGTGCTCGCTTGGCCAAGGGCATGAGTCAAGAAGCCGTTGCTCACGCTGCTGGCATCTCGACGTTCACCTACCAGAAGTTCGAGAAGGGTGAATCCAAACCCGGCACACCCATGAACCCGCGGCTGCGCACCCTCTTGGCCCTCGCCGAGACCTTGGAGGTAAGGGTGGGGGAGTTGGTGGACTGAGGTTGCCAGAAGCCACCCGTCCCTGGCGCTATAGGGCAAGTGGCTTGGTGGGATTCATGTCCTGTGATGCGCGGTATCCACGCTGAAATGTGGTGTGGCGTTGATTGGAAATCAAATAGCTCGCGGCACAGGACCGACAGGTCTGCGCTCAACTCCAGACTGGATCAGAATGTTCAGCACCGTGGTGCGGCTGACGCCAACCTCGCCCGCCACGTATCGGGCCGAGCGTCCCGACTGGTACAGCTCCACCACGCGTTGGCGGACACGCTTGGTCGCGCGACGTTTCTTGATGACGGGCCTGCCAGTGAGTCGAGCGGCAGGCGGACGAAGCTCAACAGGGGTGTTGGGGGTGTATTGAGCCAGGGCCACCCACACACAAGGCTCCCAGTGGCCTTAGTGCCGTCAGACCTCAGCCCGTGATACGACGCAGCACCCGGGAGTAGCCTACGGCCACCGGCTTTCTCACGAGCGTTGCCAGGACGTCCGGCACACCGCGGATGCTGAAGTCTTGTTCCCAGTGGAGACGGCTTCCGGTGCCCACTGCCTCGATGCTCGCGTGGATGGTGCCGGTGAGTACCGGTCCGGTCTTGATGATGACCGCGTAGTTCGGTGGCTGCCACCTGTTCACGAGCATGTGATCGTCGAACCGCAGCGGGCCCAGAGCGGTACGCGCCACGAAATGGCTTCCTGCACGCAAGGCGGAGCCATCGTCGCTGCTCACCTTGGTGAAGGGCACTGCCGTGCTGTGCCGCGACAGTTCCCACAGTTTTCTCCATAGCTCTTCGGGTGGCAGGGCCGATTCAAACTCCACCACGAACCGTGTCATCCCGTGGACACCCACCTCAACCACGTTCAGGCCTGGCATCGGCTGCGGATGCCGCACTTACTTGCTGGTGAGCGGCCAGCGCCTCGCGTCGCGACTCGGCCAGGTCGACGACAGGCACGATAGGCCGATCGAGTCCCTCCGGGATCCAGCGCTTGACATAGCAGTTGCGCGGGTCGAACCGGGAGCGCTGGAGTTCAGGGTTGAAGATGCGGAAGTAGGGCGCAGCGTCCGCGCCGCTGCCGGCCACCCACTGCCAAGAGACAGGATTGTTGGCTTCATCTGCGTCCACGAGAGTATCCCAGAACCACTGCTCGCCGTCTTGCCATGGCTGGAGCATGTTCTTGGTGAACAGCGATGCAGCGACCATGCGCACCCGGTTGTGCATCCAGCCGGCCTGCCATAGTTGCCACATTCCGCCGTCGACGAGGTCGATGCCGGTGCGGCCCTGTCGCCAGGCCCGCGCCAGGTGGTCGTCGGGACGATAGGGGAATTCCGCGAAAGCTGAACGCATGGGGGTGTCCTCCAGATCTCCGCGGTAGTGGAGCAGGTGCCAGCAGAACTCGCGCCAGTAGAGTTGCCTGGTCCAAGCGGCGATGTCCTCGCCCGCGGCCGTGCTGCTACGGACTGCGGTCAAGGCTTGGCGCGGCGATAATTCCCCGCACCGCAGCCTCGGCGAGATTCTGCTGGTGGATCTTTCCTCCCCGGGCAGGTCACGGCGTTTGGCATAGCCGGGCAACCAGCCGTCGATGGCGTCCAGTTGCTGCCGGGCTGCCAATTCACCGGGCTCCCAGTGCTGTTCGAGGGTGTCGTCCCACCAGGCGGGGCCGTCGTCGAGCAAGCCAAGGTCCTCCAAGTTCTGCAGGACACCATCCTCCCGCAACGTGGCCAGGGCTGTGGCCGCACCGTCCGGTGCGTCGACCGGTGAGGGCTCGGGCAGGAGGGCACCGAGGGGCAGGTCGGCTACGGCACGGCTGAAAGGTGTGAAAACTTGGTAGTGGGAGCCGCTGGCCGTCCTCATCAGCCAGGGTTCGGCGAGCAGACTGCCGGGGTGGCTGTGCACTTCGGTGCGGGATTTCAACTCGTGCTTGATGGCGGCGTCCAATCGGCAGGCTGCCGGGGCGTAGCGTCGTGTCCAGTGCACGCACGTGGGTTTTACGGTGTCCACGACTCGGCGCATGACGTTCGCGGCATCACCCCGGGCGAGGACGAGTGGAATGCCCAGGTTGGCAAGCCGTGGTGCCAGCTGTTGCAGGCTGCGGTGGTACCACCACCGGGTGGCCGCACCGAGCGGGCGCGGGCCGTGCCGATTGTTTTCTTCATCGGTCCTGCGGGTTTCGTGGATCCACAGTGCCACCACGGGTCCGTGTGCTGCCGCGCAGGCGGCCGTCAGGGCCGGGTGGTCAGCCAGACGGAGGTCGTCGCGAAGCCAGATCAGTGTGGTCATGGATGGTCCTGGAGAGGGTTCAGTGCAGGAGTCGGCTGGCGGCACTGACTACCCGGCGCCGCGGGCTGGCATCCTGCAACGCATTGGAAGCGACGGGGCCAGCGCTGGCGATCCTGTTGGCGAAGGGTGGGGAGGTCATCGGCTGCTCTCGATCGAGTAAGCGGTTCACCCGAACCCGGGCGCAGAGTGTTGTGTTCATGCATTCTCGTCACCATGGGCAATCGTACGGGAATGCTGACTGGTGCCACAGGATACGTCGGAGGTCTGGTGCTGGAGCGCCTGCTGGACGAGGGCTGGTCGATGCGGGTGCTGGTCCGCGACGCGTCGAAGCTGGAGGCCTCTGTACGGCAGCGCGTTGAGGTGGTTGAGGGCGACGCCGAGTCGGACGAGGACCTCGCTCGCGCCATGGCGGGGGCCAAGGTGGCCTGGTTTCTGATGCACTCAATGGGCGGCGACGGGGACTTCGCCAAAACCGAGCGTTCCATTGCGGAGGCTTTTGCCAAAGCTGCTGCGGGCAGCGGTGTGGAGCGGATCGTTTATCTGGGTGGCCTGCACCCCGGCGAGGAGGATCTCAGCGAACACCTGGCCAGCCGGGTGGCGGTCGGCGAGGTTCTGATGGGCAGCGGCGTGCCGACCGCCGCCATCCACGCCGGCGTGGTGATGGGTGCCGGCTCCGCATCCTTCGACATGCTGCGCACGCTCACCGAGCGGCTCCCCGCTGCTGGCGGCCCGGCCTGGTTGCGCAACCAGATCCAGCCCATCGACGCCGCCGATGTCGTGCACTACCTCGTGGCTGCTGCGGACCTCCCGGCGGAGGTGAACCGCACCTTCGACGTGGGCGGCCCCGACCGGCTCAGCTATGCCGAGATGATGCAGCGCTATGCCCGGGTGAGGGGCCTTGGGCCGCGCCCGGTGGCCACAGCTCCGGTCATGACCCCGCGGCTGGCTGGTCATTGGATCGGCCTGATCACGCCAATTGAGGCGAAGCTCGCCGCACCGCTGGTGGGGTCGATGCTGCACGACACCGTGGTCAAGGAGAACGATCTGGACCTGCTGGTGGGCCCCCGAAGGGCGGCACCACCGGTTTCGACGACTCAGTACGCGAGGCGTCCCGCGATCTTGACTCGTGGAAATTTGCTCGCACCATCGCGGTGGTGGGCGCGGTAGTCACCGCCACTGCCGTGGCCGGTGGCATCGCCACCTGTCCCAACTCGTTGTGGTATCGCAGCCTGCGCAAGCCGTGCTGGCAGCCGCCGGCAGCGGCCTTCGGCCCGGTATGGACCATGCTGCACGCCGACATCGCCTTCGTCTCCGCCCTGCACTTGGCCGACCGTCTGGAGGGTTTCGAGGACGATGACGTCAAACCTTACGCCGCAGCATTGGCCGCCAACCTGGCCCTGAACGCGAACTGGTCCTGGGTTTTCTTCCGCTCCCGCAATCTTCCGCTGGCCACTGGCGTCGCGGCAGCGCTAGCAGCCAGCTCAGCCGATCTGGTGCGGCGAGTATGGAAGTCCCGAACCCAGCGCGGCGTCGTGCTGGCACCCTATGCGGCCTGGACCGGGTTCGCGGCCGCGCTCACCGCTGAGCTTCTGCGCAGGAACCCCCGACGATGAACCAGTGACCCAGCCGGATCACATCGAGGGCCACTATCATGAAGAAAACGAGCGACAGGACAGGATGAGGACTGATGCCCGAGAGCGCACATGATGTGGTGGTGGTGGGTGCCGGCGTCGCTGGCTTGTCCTGCGCCCGTGAGTTGGCCCGCCTCGGGCTGGATGTCGTGCTGTTGGAGGCAGCCGAACGGGTAGGAGGTCGAGTCACCAGCGACGACGTGGACGGCTTCGTTGTGGACCGTGGATTCCAGGTCCTGAACCCTGCCTACCCCAATCTGCGCAAGGTGGTCCCGATGGGCCGGCTCGGTCTGCGTTCCTTCCCGCGACAGGTGCGGGTGCGCACCGGCGACAGGTTGGTGGAACTGAATGACCCAAGTCGCCGCCCCGGCCGTCTGCCTGCCGCTCTGGCGTCAGGGCTGGTCCGTCCGGGAGACTTCGCCCTGCTGGCAGCCGTGGCGCGGTCGGTGGTCCGGGACAGGCCACGCGGCGAGAACTTTGACTCCAGCGGTTTCACCGGGCCCCTGCGGCGGCAGGTGATTGACCCCTTCCTGGCAGGCGTCCTGTGCGAGCGTGATCAGTCCACCTCGGCGCGATTCGTGTCCTGGCTGCTCGCGATGTTCGCAGTCGG
The DNA here is from genome assembly GCF_057238465.1 of Arachnia sp. NCBI lineage: Bacteria > Bacillati > Actinomycetota > Actinomycetes > Propionibacteriales > Propionibacteriaceae > Arachnia > Arachnia sp. Next base: position 349,991 of record NZ_DBHHFZ010000002.1, on the reverse strand, counting down.
GACCCCGGGCCTCCCCAGCGGTGGGATGCGCACCCTGCCGCGGCTGATGGCCGAGGGTCTTGACGTGAGATTGGGTACGACTGTCGAGCACGTCGATCTAGAGACAGGAACCCTCGCCACCAGCGCAGGTGAGTTTGCCGGGCGTCACGTGGTCGTGGCGGCGGGCCCCACAGCGACAGCTCAGCTCGCCGGAGGCCCCGTCCCTGAGGTGAATGCCACGTGCACCTTCTGGTTCGCTACGACTAAATCTCCAAGTGACACCGCGGCCATCCACCTGGATGGCTCAGGTGAGGCCCAGGTGGCCACCACTACGGTGGTCAGCAACCTGGCACCCGAGTATGCCCCCGCCGGTCAGCATCTGGTGGCCGCGCTGACTCTGGCAGACGCTCCCGGCAGCGACCCTCCCGAGGTCGACGAGGGAGCCGTGCGCTCGCAGCTCGCCCACATCTACCAGACCGACACGGCCGCTTGGCGCCTGGTCGCCCGCCATGATCTGGCCGAGACCGTCCCAGCCGTGGCTCCCGGGCGGCACAGGTCGACCGCCGGCATCGAGCGCCGTGGGCGCGCGCTGGTGTGCGGGGACCAGTTCGGTAATGCGTCGTTGGACGGCGCAGCGGCCTCCGGCCTCAAGGCCGCCGCAGCAATCGTGCGGCGAGGTTGAGCCAGAAGGTGCGCGCCCGGGACACAGGTGTGGGGACGATGGATCAAGTTAGGTCTTGATGACGGCAACATGAGGACCGTCCTGAAAGTCATGGCAGAACAGCGAGGGAACCCCTGATGACCGTCGTGCCCGTTGCTCTTGTTGCTGGCGGTTCGCGTGGCCTCGGACTGGAGATTGCTCGCCAGCTTCATCGGCGTGTCCATCACGTAGCTTTGTGCGCTCGTGATGAGGCTGCTCTGCAACGTGCAGCGTGCAGCGTGCAGCGTGCAGCGTGCAGCGTCCGAGTTCGAGGAACGTGTATCCATCCATGTCATGGACATCACTGACCGCGAGGGCGTGCAGCGCGTGGTCGACGAGATTTCGAATGGCTACGGCCCCATCGAGGTGGCGATTCACGTGGCCGGCATCATTCAGGTGGGGCCTGCCGCAGACGTAGCATTGGAGCATTTCGATCAAGCGCTCGACATCATGGCCAAGGGGCCCATCAACATGGCGTGGAGCGTTCTTCCGTCGATGCGGGAGCGTCGTCGTGGACGCATCGGCGTGGTCGCCTCCGTGGGTGGCGTCGTGAGCCCGCCCCATCTGCTGCCATACTCCACAGCCAAGTTCGCAGCCCTGGGCTTCATTGACGGGCTGGCCGCTGAGTTGGTGGGCACTGGCGTGACGGCGACGAGCGTCGTTCCCGGACTCATGCGTACCGGTTCCCACGACCAGGCCGCCTTTACTGGTGACGCCGCTGCCGAACACAATTGGTTTAGCGTGGCAGCCTCAGCGCCTCTGATCTCGGCTGACTCCACGCGGGCCGCTCGGCGCATGGTCGATGGTGTCTTGGCGGGGAAGCCCTTGGTGACTGTCACTCCGCTGGCGTGGATGGCGTATCGGGTGCGCGGCCTGATGCCGGGCACCACGACCCGGGCGATGGGGATCGCCAACAGGTTTCTGCCCAGGGCGACGGGAAATGCGGTGCCAGTCAAGGGATCGCAGCTTAGCGTGCCACCTGTCGTGCAGAGACTCACCCACTGGGGCCGGCGCGCGGCCGCTCGCAACAACGAGGCGTGACCGAAACTCAGGCCGACCACCCCGATGACATCACAAACACCAGCCACCACACTCGACGAGAGGACGGCCATCGACAGACAGTCATCGACCTTGTCAAAAGGTCCCGCTTTGCCATGCTCACCACCCGCACCGCGGAGGGCACCATGATCTCGCGTCCGCTGACCGTCCAAGAGGTCACAGAGGAGGGGGACATCTACTTCATCGTCCCCGGCGACGGGGACGCGGCCCGCGAGGCCGACCGTGCCGAGGTGAACCTCGGCTTCAGCCACGACATGGCCTTTGCCTCCGTGGCAGGCACAGGTGAAATCCTCCACGATAGGGACAAACTCGAACAACTGTGGGGCATCGGGACCCAAGCCTGGTCCGACAAGGATGAGACCCCCCAGAACACCTCCAAAGTCGTGCTCGTCGTTCATGGTGAGACGGCCCAGTACTGGAATGCGCCCTCCAAACCGGCTCTGGCCGTTGACCTGCTCAAGGGCCTGCTCACCGATGAGAAGCCGGCCAGCGAAAGCGGCACTACGAAGCTGTGACAGCTACTCCGGCCAGTCCTAAGGCAAGACGAGATCGCCATTTCCGATTTCGGAGAGCCACAGTCGGCTCGTCTCTCCGTAAGAGCGCTCATAGCCGGGATTCCCTTGTCCCGGCATCTCCGGATGCTGTGGTTGGGATGTGGAGCCAGGGCCGCTGAATTATGGCGTTCCACAGCCCGACCCCTCCGCTTGGTGCCAGACCGACACACCAGATTGGCTTTGTTGTCGTATGACCGACCCGGCAGGAACCCGAGCACCCACGTCAGCCCTAACAAAAACCAACGCACCGAGCCGCACAAACCGATCTGGAGAGCAACCGGTGGGCCGTGACCAGACGGACCCCGGCGAGGGCTGCAGTGGGGCATCCCGGCGATGCTCGTCAGCGTCCCCTACCTCGCACCGCCAACGTGTGCACGATCCTGATCCGACCGTGGGGCCGCCCGAGTGGCTGCACTTGGTCGTGCTGTGGGGCCTCTGGAACGCTTTCAAGTTCGTTCTCAACGGTCCCGTCAGCCTGTTCCGTCTCGTGCGAGCGGTCATGCGTGAGCAGATGATGGCCCAGGCGGTGCGTCCGAAGGACCGGGTGCGGGTCTCCACCAACTCACGCTGCTGAACTGCCTCTTTTTATCATGCCGGCGTGGTCGTCCACATGGCCGGATCGACACTTCCTGACGTGCGATGGTTCGATGCACGGTCTGCGCGTCCACCTCGAACCGGCGGCCCAGCTGCACGAGGGCCAACCAGCTTGGTACAGCCGGGCGGCTTCCTTGGTCTGTGCAGAGTCCAGACCCGCGCGGCGAATGGGAACGCCGCGGCGTGCGAGATGGGCAGCCGCCGTCAGGCGGTGGATATGGAACTACTTGGCCAGCCCGCGCAGGGTCGCGCCGGCCTCGTAGGCAGCGACCAGTTGGTCGGCTTCGGTTGTCCGTCAGAAAAGTTTGAGCCATCTCACGGAGTGGACAGACTGGCCCCGGGAGTCCACAACACAGGGTTCCGGCGATCGCTTCGATGTCCGGTAAACCCCTCGCGACCCGCGAGAACACACGGTTCGTGCGCCGAGCCAAAGTTGTCAAACTCTCTACGTAGCTCCGCAAGAACGGAAACGAAACGTGATCCACCCCACCCACTCCGCTGGCAGGACCGTCCCCTATGCTTTCCACGACAAGGAGCAACCCTGGAGCGGCGAAGACCTGAATGCCGCGCGGGCTGAGCGGCGGGCGCCGCTTTGAGGCAAGAAAACAGCGACCCAACTCCGGGAGAGAGCAAAATGCGTGCACGAGAATTCGACATCAAACTCATCGACGCGGACATTGAAGAATTCAAAAATTTGCTCGATGTTTTCCGGGACGTATTTGACTGGGGTGATCATGATCACCCCGATGAGGAGTATCTCCTGCGCCTGTTGAAGGATGACAACCTGTTGGTCGTGGTTGCCAAGGCCGGAAACGAAGTGGTCGGCGGATTGACGGCCTACGTTCTTCCTGGTTATGAAGTGGCGAGGCCCAGTGTTTATGTTCATGACCTGGGGGTGAAGAAAAGCTTTCAAGGCCAAGGGGTGGGGAAAAGCCTGATAGGTCATTTGATGGACCATGCGAGGAATAATAATTTTCACGAGATCTTTGTCGACACCGAACAAGATGACAACGAAGATGTGATAGCTTTCTACAGGAAAACTCCTTTTGACGGCGAAACAAAAGTGCTGCAATATGCCATCAGGCTTTGATCTGGTGGCAAACCGACAAGCTTTGATGCGCGTGTGTTCGGCAATCGTGGGCCGATGTCGCGATGTGGATCAGCTTGCCGGGGTGGGCTGCTGCTCGGTGTCGAGTGCTCCCACTTGGCGAGGGCGGGGTGTGTCGTACCCGAATGACTCTCAAGGCAGATCGCTACGGTGGAGGATGTGGGGCCCGGACGTCGTCGCACGTTCCGACCCCGACCCGTGCCGATTCACAAGGTCCGCTCACTGATGACAGGAGTTTCCATGTCCCCTCGCAAGAAGAAGACCGCATCCAAGAACACCGGGCCGACCGTAACCCGTACCTCCTCGAAGGGCGCCCTCAGGCCGACGAAGGTGACGGTGCCCCGCATCAAACGAGCGTTGGCCGACATCGGTGTGAAGGCGAGTGACCGGCCGGACGGTTCCCTCTTGATCCTGACCGACAACAGCGTCATCTCCTTCTTCGTCTTCGCAGGGATGCTGAACGTCTCCATCCAGTGGATGTCCAACGCCTCGAGCCATTTGGAAGAGACGTTGTGCGTTGTGGCCGACTCGTGGAATGTGAACGACAGCACGGTGACCGCCGGCATCATCGTCTCGCCGCAGGAGGACATGGCGCGTCTGTGCGGGGCCATGAGGCTGCCGGTGGAGGTCGGGCTGACCGATGACCAGCTCGAACACTTCCTTCGTGACGCCATTGACGGATGCGGGTTCTTCGAGCGGTTCTTGGAGGAAACATTCCCGCAGACGCGATTCGACGCCCTGGCCCAGCAAGCCGGGATCCGGATCCCGGACCCCGCGGAGGAGATCCTCGCCGAGCTCGACGGGCAGCCCGAGGATGTCGTGGCCCAGCTGGTCGAACAGGCGCGTGCGGTCGCCGGCACCGACATGGAACAGGCGGTGACGCTCCTGTCGCAGGCAACCGAGATCGCCAGGGCAGCCGACCTGGATCCGGTGTCAACCGGCATCAACGATGTTTTCGCCGCCATGATGGAGAAAACCCTCGACCACCCGGGGATCCAGGGAACCCAGGAAGCCGCTCTCGGCCAGGCCGTGCTCGAAGTGCTCAGGACGGAGAGCCGGGAACAGGACGGCGACGAGCCGTTCTCGGGGGTGACCGGGGGACCGGCGGTTCCTGAGGGCGGGCATCAACACGACCACGGGATCCGGGAAATCCAGGATCTGGAGGACGAGATGCTGCGCCTGTTCGGGGCGGGAAACGCCGATTCCGCCGCGTCCGGCCTTCCCCGGATCACCTTCCCGCTCGTCCTGGATGCGCTGAGTGACGACTACGACTTCACCGAGAAGAACGGGGCCGCCGTGCTTTCGATCGGGGACAACGGACAGGAGATGATGGTCGCGGTGGAGGGTACGGAACTCGTCGTGACCTCTCGGTGGGACGGCGTGGACTGGAACGCCCATGACATTTCAGGACCGCTGACACTCAACGAGTGGAATGTGGAAAATCATGCGCTGACGCTGCACAGCGGCTTGACCGGTCGCGTGGGTGAGGCGGCAGCCACCGGGGAGGAAAACCGGCCGAGTGCCGCCGATTCCAGCTCCACGGAGTTCCATGATTTCCTGGATGACGTCATCGCCCGCGCCTCGTGGTGCATGGGTGCGGGGGCGACCAAGGACCAGATTGCCGACATGCTGGCCACAGCCGCTGATGAGGTGGAGAGCATCGACGATTTCCTCCGCGCGGAACTTGAATTGTTCGACGGCATTGACATTGATGCCGACAGGTGACGCGCCGCCCGGGAGAGCGGGCATGCCTCAACCAAGGATGGAAGGGTCGTGACGGTGCTGCAGATTGTCGCCATCGGCGTGGAATTGCTCAGAGGGGACACGCCGACGCGCCTGCTTCTCGGCTCGCAGCTGCGCTGAAGGATCCCGTCTCGGCGACCGCCCGGGCATACCGCAGGCCCTCGATGCTCAAGCGTTCGGGCATAACTCCACCTCATGACCTCGGTGTCCTGGCAGATGCCGTGAAGCTCACGTGCGGGAGGGGTCGGGGAGTCCGGTCTTGAGCGGGTATCGACAGGCGAGACGTTTGTTCCTACCATGGGGTGGACGAAGAGGAGTGCGTGATGCGCGATCTGCAAGGTGTTGCCGACACGCTGTTCATTCCGCTGGTCGCGCGGATCCACGTGTCCAGGAGATTCCCGGAGTATTTCTACGACGAGAAGGCGCTGTCGCTCGAAAACTTTGTTCCCGACGAGGGCATCCGGAGATCGTCCTCGGAGTACATGTACCTGGCCTCGGTGGCGCGGTACCGCAATTTGGATCGGATCGTCAGGGAATTCGCCGGAAGAAATGGGGAATGCAACGTCGTCAACCTCGGGGCCGGGCTGGAGACAGCCGCCTTCCGGCTGGCGGATTGCGGCGCGAGGTTCTACGAGATCGACCTGCCCGAGGTCATCGAGGCCAGGGAGAAGGTGATTCCCAAAGGCCCCGGCGAGGTCCTGATCGGTTGCGATGTCCTCTCCCTCGACTGGCTTCCACGCATCGATTCATCGATCCCGACGCTGTTCATGGCCTCGGGTGTGTTCCAGTACTTCCGCGAGGACGACGTCATCGGTCTCGCCCGGAAACTCGGGGAATCCCTGCTGGGCAGTGAACTGGTGTTCGATGCCACGGACGAGGTGGGTGTGAGGTACGCCAACAGATACGTCGAGAAGACCGGGAACACCACCGCCCCGATGAACTTCTACATCAACGACCCGGAGGCATTCGCCCGCGCATGCGGTGCGGAACTGCTCGAACAACGTCCTTTCTTCAAGGACATGGAGCCCGGTGTCAGGAGAAGACTCAAGATCGGATCACGCATCGCAATGATGGTGGCCGACCGCAAACGCCGCACGATCATCGTGCATCTCAAACTCCTGGGCAGGAAAAGCTGAGATCCCCGGGCTGCGGGCCGGGGCGGAAAGGCCTTGACGAGGGAACAACAGGTGATCGGCGAACACAGGAAGGACAGGTCGTTGCTGCGACCCGTCTCCCACGTGGCGGGAAAACGCGTAGGGGATTGACCTGACCCTTGGTCTCAGCCGGTCAGCGCGACCCCGGTGTGGGCGATCACCGCGACCAGCAGCGTCGATGCGGCCGCCAGGACAAAGGGCCGCAGGCCGACCTTCAGGAGGTTCCTGACCCTCACCCCGCATCCCAGACCGAACATGGCGGCCGCCAGCAGCAGGACCTGCAACGTCTCACCGGCGCCCAGCGCCGTCCCAGGCAACGCCACGAAGGAACGCAGCAGCACCATCGCCAGGAATCCGAGGATGAAAGGCGGCACGATCGGGGGAAGTTTCGTGCGCGACGCCCGCCGCCCGGGCACCTCCGATCGTTGAAGTCGGCGCTGCCGGAAACTCAGGACCGCGATCACGGGCGCCAGCAACAGCACACGAGCGAGTTTGACGACGACCGCGACGGCCAGCGCCCCACCGCCGATCACACCCCCGATCGCCACCACCTGGGCGATCTCGTGGGTGGAGCCGCCCGCCCACTTCCCGGCGGTCACGACATCCAGGCCGAGCAGGCCCGCCACGAGCGGCACGAGGGGAATCATCAGGGTTCCGAAGATCACCACCAGCGCCACCGCCGTGATGGTGTCCTCCTCGGCCTCGTCGTCCGGGTCGGTGACCCCGGCGGCCCCAGCCACAGCGGCGGCCCCGCAGATGGAGAAACCACAGGCGATCAACAAGGAGAGACCCGGGGGAACCCGCAACAGCCTTCCCAACAGAACCGTTCCCAGCATTCCGCCCGTGACTATGCACGCGACCACCAGCAGCATCGGCACACCCAGGTCGATGATGCTGGTCAGCGACAACTTGAGCCCGAGAAGGATGATTCCCGCGCGCAGCAGCTTCTTCGCCGAGAAATCAATGCCGGGGGAGAGGGCATCCGGCAGGCGGACGACATTGGTCAGGAGCACCCCCAGCACGATCGCGATGATCAACGCGCTGACACCGGGCAGGAACAGGTTGACCCCGTAGCCGATTCCGGCAGCGGCCAGGCACAACACACACCCGGGGAGCACCCTCCCAACCCGGGAAGAAACCGGGCTCTTCGTCGCGGGGGAGTCGGATCGTGCAGGCGTCATGAGCCCTATCATCCACCCAGGACCACATTTTCGCCCTCCCGGCCGCTGGAGATGGCCCGGAGGGCGCGTTTCAGCACTCCACGACGTTGACGGCCAGTCCGCCCTCCGAGGTCTCCTTGTACTTCGAGAGCATGTCCTTGCCGGTCTGGCGCATCGTCTCGATCACGACATCCAGGCTCACGGTGTGGCGGCCATCCCCCCACATGGCCATGCGGGCCGCGTTGATGGCCTTGCTGGCGGCGATGGCGTTTCGTTCGATGCAGGGAATCTGCACCAGCCCGGCGACCGGGTCGCAGGTGAGTCCCAGCGAATGCTCCATGGCGATCTCCGCCGCGTTCTCCACCTGGCGGGGCGTGCCGCCCAGGGCCTGCGCGAGACCCGCGGCCGCCATGGCCGAGGCCGAACCGACCTCACCCTGGCAGCCGACCTCCGCCCCCGCGATGGAGGCGTTCATCTTGATGAGGGAACCGACGGCGGCGGCCGCCAACAGGAAACGATGCACCGCCTGGCGTCTTTTCGCACTGTTTCCCTCCCGGTCCTCGGGGGAGAGACGGAAGGGGAAACGGCCATCCTGGTCGAGAGGAGTGAACATTCCGAAGGGCACTCCCGCATCCGGGCAGTAGCAGATAAGGAACCCCAGGACGGCGGGAATCACGCCGGCCGCGCCGTTCGTCGGGGCGGTGACCACGCGGTGGCCGGCCGCGTTCTCCTCGTTGACCGCCAGGGCGTAGAGATTCACCCAGTCCATTGCCCGCATCGGATCCGCGTAGGTGGCGGCCCATTCCATGGAGTCCGGGAGTTCGCGAGGCTGGCAGGTCTCGCGTTCACGAAGCCGTTTCGCCAGGATTCCGGCGCGGCGCAGCACATTGAGACCACCGGGCAGGATCCCGTGTTCCTGGAGTCCCGCGTCGATGCAGTCGAACATCGTGTTCGCCACGAGATCCAGATAGGCATCCACCTCTTCCTCGGGTCGCACGGCGACCTCGTTCTCGTAGACCAGCTGGGCGATCGACAGGCCGGACCTGTCGCAGGCGCTCAGCAACTCCATGGCCTTGCCGAACGGATGGGGAAGCACGGCCTCGGCATCATCCCCGTCGTCCCCGACAGGCTGGTCCAGGGGACGCACCTCCGGGGCCTGGGGGTCGTCGTTGGTCTGTTCCATGACGAACCCGCCGCCGATCGAGTAATAGGTGCGGCGCAGCAACGTCCCACCAGCGGCGTCGCAGGCGGTGATCGTCAAGGCGTTGACGTGATACGGCAGCACCGTTCTCGGGACGAAACGCATGTCCTTGGCCATGTCGAACGGCACCTGTCCGATCCCCGCGACGGGTAGCCGACCCGAGGAGGCAAGGGCAGGCAGCAGGGATTCGACCTCGGGAATCGAGACGGACTCGGGGGCGTGGCCTCCGAGCCCCAGCAGGACCGCCCGGTCGGTGCTGTGACCGCGACCCGTCGCCCCCAGGGAACCGAACAGGTTGACGGTGATGTGTCTGACCTCGTTCGCCCGCGGCGAGCCCGCCAGTTCCGAGGCGAAGGCCACCCCGGCGCGCATCGGGCCAACCGTGTGGGAGGAGGAGGGGCCGATGCCCACGCGGAACAGATCGACCACGGAGAGCGGGCGTGGGGAAACCGACGAGGCCGGTCTCGTCGCTGATACCGAGAGCGATTGCATCACTCAATTGTTCCACTTGGAGACGCTCAGAGCCAGAAAACCGGGGAAAACCGCGCCACCCCACACCGGTGTCCCGGCGAATGGGATGGGGCGGTGAGGTGTCCGGAGCGGAGCTGCGCCGTGAACCGGATGGTTTCAGGGAAGGGGTTGGCGGGTCGACGCAAAAGGTGCAGAGTGATCCCTGACAACAGACGTGATGAAAGGCCCGCGATGTCCTCTCAGCCTCCATACCAGACACCCCCACAGGGATACGGCCCGAACCAGCCCCAAGGTGGATGGGAACAACGGCAGCATTCCGGATTCCAGACCCCGGCCCACGGGACGCCGGGAAGCATCCAGCCTCCCGGATCCGGGGTCCCGTTGTTCGCGATCCTGACCATCGGGGCCGGTGTGTTGTCGCTCATCGGTTCGGTGGGGCCATGGGCGACAGCCAAAACCTTCGGGGTCGAAGCCACTGCAAGCGGTGTGGATACCAGGGCGTGGGGTGGCCTCGGGGTGGTTGCCCTCCTGCTCAGCGTCGCCATCGTGGTCCTGGCCGGTCTGTCCGGGTTCCTGCCGGCCATGAAACGACTGTCCTGGTCGATGGCCCCGGCGGGGATCCTGGGGCTGATCAACCTGATCATGGTTTTCAGTGCCATGGCAAACGTCGGCAAGGGAAACGGGCAGTACTACGGGTTGGTCCGGGCGAACATGGGGTGGGGCCTGATCCTGTTGCTGATCAGTTCCATCGCCGTCATGGTGCTGGCCACCATCCACGTGATCCAGATGGTGAACGCCAATCGCGGAGCCAGTGCCCACCCCGGTTTCGGGGGACCCGGCGGTCCGTACCAGCATCAGGGGGGACAGCAGGGATACCAGGGGCAGGGGATGCCGGGGCAGCAGGTCCCGGACGGATATGGAACACCCCAGGGCGGACACGGCCAGGGAGGCTACGGCCCCCAGGGCGGCTACGGGAGACAGCCGGGAGGTTTTGGAGGACAGCAGGGAGGCTACGGGCAGAACGGCTACTGACCGACGCCCGCCGTCGGGAAGGCTCACCCGAGCGAAGACGACGCTCTCCCAGCCGCTTCTCGCGGGTGGATTTCAGCGTGCCCGGGTGAACCGGCCGTTCAACCACGCAGCAGATCACGGCGGTCGAGCACGCACCCTCCGGCCAGGACCGCGACCGCGGCGCCCGTGGCGAGCAGCAGCACCGCGAGACCATCTGCCTCATCACCCGGGAGCTGACCGACCCAATCGAGGGGGGAGAACCGTCGTGCCCAACCGGGCAACTGCAAAATCTCCGCGAGCATCCCGACGACCAATGCCCAGATGGGAAACCCCCAGGACAGGAAACCCGATTTTGGAGCCACTCCGATGAGCAGGGAACCGAACCCCACCATGGCGAGTGCAGGGGCAAGGAAGGCGGAACCTGCGGCCAGGTCGTCACTCAGCGCCGCGGAATCGCCCGTCACCCACCACTGACAAAGCCCGAGCGTGGCGGCGGAGAGCAGCAGCACCACGGCGGTGACGAACAACGCCAGAGCATGCCACCCGAGCCACCAACCCCACCGGCTGGTCCTGCCGGACAGCAGCAACCCGAAACGGGCCCGGGACTCCTCCGAGGCGAACCTCAGGGCCACCGAGAGCCCTGCGGCGGCGGCCAGGACCGAGGCGAGCAGCAGACCGATCTGCGGGGCCAGGTCGTCCGCTTTCCCACCGAAGGCCGCGAGCAGGCCGGGATTCGCCGCGATCGTGCTGGCGAAGTCGTCGGTCATCAATCCCAGAAGCGCGACCCAGATCACCGATCCCAGCAGCCAGCCCAGCACCGCCCCGCGTGTGGAACGCCAGGCGAGCCCGGCAGGCCGGGACAGCAGACGCCCCGCCCCGGGGCGGCCGAGCCGGGCGGGAAGCAGCCCGGAGCCGAGGTCGCGATTGGCCGCTCCCAGCGCGGCGACGGCCGCACTTCCCGTGGCCAGCAGCAACAGCGAGAGCAGAGGCGGCCAGCGCAGGTCGTCCCAGGGACGGACCTCGACCACCCAGCTCATCGGGGAGACCCAGACACCGGACCAGTCCTGCGAGTCCACGATCATCCTGGTCAGGTAGCCGGCAAGGGCCAGCAGCAGACCCAGGCCATTCGCGGCCCGCGGTGTGCTGGCCACCTGGGCGGTCAGCAAACCCACTCCGGACCAGGCCAGACCAAAACTGGTCATGGCGAGTGAATATTCACCACTACCCGTCACCGGGTAGTCCAGCATCACCAAACCGGCCCAGCTGACGAAATCGAACACCGTCCACGAGATGATCAGGGTCACGAACGCCGCGGCCGGCACCGCGGTCCTGTGGATGCGGGTGGAGGTCAGCAGCTCCAGCACGCCGGTGGACTCGGGGGTGCGGGTGAGGCGGACGGCCAGCAGCACACCGACCAGGGGAAGGAGCAACTGCCCCATGAAACCGACCTCATAAGCGGTGATACCGCCCAGAACGTCAAGGTCGTAACCACGGCCGTTCATGGTGATCTGAGCGGGAGAGGCCCCCATGGTCGCTGCATAGATCGTCCGCTCGGTCTCCTCGCCGTACAGATCCTTCACCCCGGAAGCGATGGCGACGACCAGGGCCGCCAGCAGGGTGGGGGACAGGAGCAACCAGAGCCATGCGGTGCGCCACTGCATCCTGAACAGGGCCCACACCCCCGACCCGGCCCTCATCCAAGGCTCCCCTCGTAGCGCTGCCAGAACAGGTCGTCCAGGTTCGCAGGGGTTATGGTCAACCCACGGGGAGCCGATGACACGAGCGCCGAGACGACCGGCATCACGTCATCGGACGGCACCGAGAGATCCAGCCGCAGCGGGTCGTCGTTCGTCGCATGCACCGTTCCCTCCGGGAGGATTCCGTCGGGCAACGGGCGATCGAGCCGCGCCCCGATGCGCACGTGGGCATGGTTTCTGAGATTGTCGAGGGAATCGGTGACGATGGCGCGCCCGGCCCGGATGATCGTCACCTCGTGACAGAGCAATTCCACCTCGCTCATGATGTGGCTGCTCAACAGGATCGTGCGACCCTCGGCGGCGATCTCCCGGATCGTTTCCACGAAACGGCGTTCCATCACCGGGTCCAGGCCGGAGGTCGGCTCGTCCAGCAGCAGCAGGGAGGCCCGGGTCGCCAGAGCCGAGATCAGGGCCACCTTCTGCCTGTTGCCCTTGGAATAACCACCGACCCGGCGCCGGGGATCGAGCTCGAAGCGTTCGATCAGCTGGTCGCGTCGGCTCCGGTCCTGGCTGCCCTGGAGACGCCCCATCAGGTCGATGCACTCGCCGCCCGTGAGCCCGGGCCACAGGACGGTGTCGCCGGGAACGTAGGCGATGTGCTCGTGGATCAGCGGGGCGGCGCGCCAGGGGTCGGCCCCGAACACCGCGGCCCTGCCGCCGTTCAGGCGGATCTGACCCAGAAGGGCCCGGATCGTGGTCGACTTTCCCGCGCCGTTCGGCCCGAGGAAACCGTGCACGGTGCCGCGCCGGACCCTCAGGTCGAGGCCTGCGAGCGCCTGGACGCTGCCGAAACGCTTGGTCGCATTCTCCAACACGATGGGAAAGTCAGTTTCAATTGAAAGTAACTGTCGCATATGGTGATGGTACACCTCCTCAGTCGCGGTGCCGACCTGTGGCAGGATCGTGGACCAGAACGGGGAAGGGGCCGCGGTGGCAGGACTCAGACAGCGCAAGAAACAGGCCGCCATGCGGCACATCCAGCACACGGCTTTCGCCTTGTTCGAGGAGAAGGGCTTCGACAACGTCACGGTCGAACAGGTGGCCGAAGCCGCCGATGTGTCGCAGTCGAGCATCTACCGCTACTTCGGAACCAAGGAAGGGCTCGTGTTCCGGGACGAGTACGACGATGCGGTCTTCGGGACGATACTGGCGGAGCTCGAATCCGGAGCGACGATCCTGGATGCTCTCAACAAGGGCATTGGTGGCGTTATCGAGGAACACTTCCACCACGACCGCGACATCACCCTGGCCAGGACGAAGCTGTGGGCGTCGCACGAGGGCATCCGGGTGGCCGTCGGGTTGTACCTGACGAAACTCTCGGAACGGGTGGTCGAGGCCGTCGTGACGGGAGGGCGTTACGACGAGATGGAGGCGCGATTCATAGTGGCGGCGCTGGTGAACGGGATGCTGTCCGCCATCTTGAGCTGGCAGCAGGACGGGGCGTCGAGTTCCTTGGAGGAATGCATGGACCGCGGGCTGTCCGCCCTGGGTCGGGTGTTCCGGGAGAACTGAGGGGTGCGGCCGCCCCGGGGCCTTTGAGAAAGGACATAGGGTTGCGCCATGACCTTTTACAGAGGTGCTGACGGGACCGGACTGTGGTTCGACGAGGTCGGCCCGGCCGATGCCGAGCCGGTGATCGTGCTGGCCGGTGGGCCCGCCCGCCATCCCGCCTACCTGGGCGACCTAGCCGGGCTCGGTGGGAGCAACCGGCTGGTCCTGCCGCACCTGCGGGGAGTGGGGAAATCTCCCGTCGCGCAGGAACCCGGGCGCGCCACCTGGGTGGGGCAGGCCGAGGACATCGCCCTGCTGGATCAGGCGCTCGGGGGCGGACCCAAGCTGGTGCTGGCCCACTCGGCGGGGGCCCGGGTCGCCATCCGGTACCTCCAGCAGAACCCCTCGCGGGTCAAGGGCCTCGTGCTGATCACCCCGGCCGTCGACTGGCTGGTTCGCACCGTCTCCGACAGACCGGAGATCGCGGCGCGACGCATGAAGGAAGAGGCCTTCAGCGGAGCGTGGCAGTTCGTCACCGGTCCCAGGGGCTATCACGACGAACCGACGTTCAACCAGTGGCAACGGGCGATCGCCCCGGCGGGTTACGCCCACTGGGGGGAGACGGAGCAGGCCCACTCCAAGGTCGGGGAATGCCGACTGGAGGCGGCCCTGGCCTACCTTGAGGCCGAGCCCCCCGGCGATCTGCTCGACCGGCTCGGCCAGATCGAGGTTCCCGTCCTGGCCATCGCGGGGGAAAAGGACGCCCTGGTCGGCTGCTCAACGGTGCATGCATTGTCCGATGTTTTTGCCCGGGGCGAATTCGTGGCGATCGATGACTGCGGACACTACCCGTGGGTCGAACAGCCCAGGGCGTTCGCCTCGGTGATCTCGGGTTTCACCGACTCGCTCCTGTTCTTCTCCGGTGAGACGCCGGGTGAGGAACAGGAGCGAGGGCTTTTCTGACCGGAGGTCACTCCTCCTTCTTGCCGCCCTTCTCGTTGGGGTCGAGCATCAGCAGCAGCATCTTGCTGGGTTCCAGGGCGAAGACGGCGTGGGGGAGGCGGGTACCGAAGTGCAGGATGTCCCCGGGGACGAGCTCAACGCTCTGCCCGTCGGCGTCGATTCGTAGCCGGCCCTCGAGTACCTGGACCACGGCGGGCATCGCAGCGGTGTGTTCGCTCAGGGCCTGGTCCTTGTCGAAGGAGAACAACACCGCGCGGCAGGTCTCCGCCTTCATGATGGTGCGGGAAACGGTTGCGGCCTCGTTGATCTCGATCATGGGGGCCATGCCATGGACGTAACTCAGGACGGGATTGGTGGTCATGTTTTCCTTCCGGGTTCAGAGGGGCTTGCGGGCCGTCAGCGCGACCCCGCGCATTGATGATTCATATTTGGTGAAGGTCCGCCGCATCGACATGACCCTGCGACGCAGGTCGGGCTGGGCGATCAGGTTCTTCGCCATGCGCAACACCCCGGTGACTCCCTCGTCCGCGATGTTGCGGCCCAGCTTCAACAGGGCCATCGGGGCGGTGCTGGTCCACTCGACGACCAATCCGTGGTCGGTCAGCAACTCGCTCCACTGAGCCAGGGTCATGGGCCGGGCGTTGACGTGGATGGATCTGGCGAGGGCCTTCGAGATCTCCGAGCCGATCTCCGGGTCGATGTCGTCCGGCGCCAATCCCAGCTCGTGGATCGCATAAATACCGCCGGGCCGCAGGATTCGGACCGCCTCGGCGACGATCTCCGCCTTGCCTCGCGGACTCTGCATCGTGAGCATGGCCTCGCCGATCACTGCGTCCGCGCAGGCGTCGTCGAGCCCGGTTTTCGCGGCATCTCCCTGGCGGCAGGAACCGCCCGCCGGTCCCACCACCTCGTTGACGCGCGCCGCTGCCGTTGGGTCGCTGTCAACGCCCGTGTACGACTTGGGGGCCGCTGCGAGGATTTCCTTCGCGGTGCGCCCGAGCCCGGGGGCCAACTCGACCACGTCCTTGTCACCGAGGGAACAGCGCCCGAGCATGGCGCGGGTCAGACCCAACCCCCCGGGTCGCAGTACCCGTTTGCCCGCGCGAGCCAGCACCCAGTGCCCCGGAGCCGTCTCGGTTGGCCGATTTGCGAAGGGAAGCGATTCAGGACCTGTGTTCACTTGCGCAAGATTAGCATTGCCAAAAATCGATTCCTAGACGGTTCGGGAGCGGGCCAGCGGCCATGAGGCCGTGACCGCCGCGGCGGCCACCGCGGCCAGCAGGAGCGAGATCGCGGGCAGGCTCAGCCACGCTCCCAGCCAACCGGCGGCCGGGTAGGCGACCAGATAACAGGCGTGACTCAAGGAGAACTGCGCCGCGAACACGGCCGGCTGGTCCTTCATCCCGGCCGAGCGGCGGAGCAGGCGTGACGAAGGCGTCGCGATCAGCGACGTGGCGGTTCCCAGCAGGAACCAGACGAGACCCAGGACCACCCAGTGGACCGGACCCGGTGGCATGTGGATGGCGGCGGCGGCCAGCACCAGGCCCACGGGAAGCAGAACGGCCCCGCCCCTCATCACGGAAAGGTCCCGAAGCCGTTTGAGGGCCCGGGGCAGGCCCAGCGCAACCAGCATCGACCCGGCGCCGTAGGAGGCCAGCAGCCATGCCACCCCGGAGTCGTCGCCACCCAGCCGGGTCTTCACCAGAACCGCGGTGTTGACCAGGACCATCGCTGTGCCGCAGGCAACCACCAGGTTGAGCACGAGCAGGGCACGCAGGTCCGGGGTGCGCAGGAAGATGCGGACCCCGCGGGTCAGCCGGTCCAGGAAGGGCGACTGGGTGTCGGGCGCCGGGGCGGGCGGGCGCGCCCAGAGCACCAGCGCGATCGAGGCCAGGAAACCGAACACGGTGCCCGCGAACAGGTTGTGGTAACTCATCACGGTCAGCAGGATGGCCGCCAGGGCGGGGGAGAGCAGCGACTCCAGGTCGTAGGCCAGCCGCGACAGCGACAACGCCGCCGTGTACTCGTCCTCGTCCGGCAGGACCTGCGGAATGGTGGCCTGGAAGGCGGGTGTGAAGGTGGCGGAGGCGGCCTGCAGGCCGAAGACCAGCAGGTAGATCTGCCAGGGCTCCGTGACGAACGGCAGGCACAGCGCCATGGTTGCACGCACCGCATCGGAGCCGACAAGCACCGTGACCCGTGGCAGCCGGTTCACCAGGGCGGACATCACCGGCGAGATCGTCACGAATGCGATGATGCGGATCGTCAGCGCGGTGCCCATGACGATTCCGGCCTCGTTCCCCGCGACATCCACGGCCAGCAGGCCGAGGGCAACCGTCAGCAGTCCCGTCCCGACCAGGGCCAGCACCTGCGCGGCGAACAACCGCGCATAGGTGCGATTGCGCAGCGCGGTCAGCATCACGGCCTTCCGTGGTGCGCCGGGTGCTCGTCCACTGCGTGTTCGGCCTGGAGCAGGGCGTCGGCCACCAGCTGGCGGGCGTGCTCGTTGGTGAGGCTGTAGAAGATGTACTGTCCCTCCTGGCGGCGGGCGACCATGCGGGCCAGCCGCAGCTTGGCGAGATGCTGGGAAACGGCGGCGGGAGCCTTGTCGACGGCCTCGGCGATCTGCCCCACGGAGAGTTCACGATCCCGCAGCGCCAGGATGATGCGCACCCTCGTCGGCTCGGCCAGCATCGAGAAGACCGCAACGGCGAGGTCGATGTACTCCGGGTCGGGGGAACCAAGGGCGGGCTTATCTGCATTCATGTGCAGATAATTACATGTGCGGATGTGTGGGTCAAGGGTGTCCCGGAGCCTGCGAGTTTTGTCGGTGGCGGCTGATATACCTGAGATGCGACGAAGGGAAGACCATGAGGTTCATCGCAACCGCAGACTGGCAACTGGGAATGACCGCCCATTTCCTGGATGACGACGCCCGAGCGCGGTTCCATCAGGCCCGGCTCGACGCAGTGGGCGAGATCGGCCGGATCGCCGAGCGGCGTGACGCCGGTTTCGTGGTGGTCGGCGGTGACGTGTTCGAGTCGAATCAGCTCGACCGCTCGATCCTGCTCCGGGCCTTCGAGGCCCTGCGCGCCTGCCCGGTCCCGGTGCTGCTGGTCCCCGGCAACCACGACCCCCTGGATGCGTCCTCCATCTACCGGTCGCGGGCGTTCGTGGACAGGTGCCCCTCCCACGTCCTCGTCGCGGAGAACTCGGAACCCATCGAGCCGGTGCCCGGGGTCGAGGTGGTGGCGGCACCCTGGTTCTCGAAACACCCGGAGACCGATCTCTTGGCCGCGGCCTGTGCCGACCTGGCGCCCCCTGCCGAGGGCGTGACCCGGATCCTGGTGGGGCACGGCGCGGTGGCCAGCCTGAACCCTGACCGGGAATCGCTGGCCACCATTGACGATGCGGCCCTGGCGGCGAGGATCCGCGAGGGCCTGATTCACTTCGCCGTTCTGGGGGACAGGCATTCCCTCACCGAGGTGGCTCCAGGTATCTGGTACCCGGGCACCCCGGAGGTGACCGCCCGCCGCGAGACCGCCCCCGGCAACGTCCTGCTCGTGGAGATCTCCGGTGCTTCCCCACAGGTGGAGGCGATCCGGACCGGTCGCTGGAGCTTCACCGTGCTGGAGGAGGACCTCTCATCCAGCGTTGACGTGAACCGGTTGATCGCCCGCCTGCAGGAACTGCCCAACAAGGAACGCACCGCGGTCTGGCTGAAACTGCGAGGCACCCTGTCGGTCACGGAATCCGCGCGACTCGATGCGGAACTCACCGAACTGGGGCCCCTGTTCGCCAGGCTCGACACGTGGAAACGCCACACCGATCTCGTGGTTCTCCCCGACGATCACGACTTCGCGGATCTGGGACTGACCGGCTTCGCCTCCGATGCCCTGCAGGAGCTGGTCGGGCTGGGCGCCGAGAGCGCCACCGCGAGGGACGCCCTGTCCCTGCTCTACCGGCTTTCAGGAGGCCTGGCATGAGGATTCACCGGATCACCCTGCGCAACTACCGCGGCACCACGGAACGCACCCTGGAGTTCTTCGACGGGGTCACCGTGATCGAGGGTCGAAACGAGGTGGGAAAGTCCACCCTCGTCGAGGCGCTGCGACACCTTCGCATCCACAAGGCCACCACGCTCCGGAAGGAGGTGCGTGACACCCAGCCGGTGGGACGGGATGTCGGCCCAGAGGTGGAGGTGGAGCTCAGCACCGGTGAATACCGCCTCACCTACTGCAAGCAGTGGCTCAGGGGGAAGAGGACCGAGCTGAACATCACGGCCCCGAACCCCGAGAGGCTGAGCGGGGATGATGCGCACGAACGCTTCCTCCAGGTCCTCGCGGAGACCACGGATGAGGGGCTCTTCGAGGCCTTGGAGGTGCTGCAGGGCAACTCCTTGGGACAGGCCAGCCTGGCCCGGCTGCCCGCGCTCCGCAGGGCACTGGACGGCGCCGGCCCCTCGACCGGGGAACACGATGCCCTCCTGGAGGCCGTCGAGAAGGAATACCTGCGGTACTTCACGCAGACGGGAAAACCGACCGGGGATCTGGCCCGTGGGCAGAAGGAATCGGAGGCCCTGGCCGAGCAGGTGCGCGCCCTTGAGAAGGTGAGTCGGGAGATCGACTCCTTGACCGAGAGACACGGAGAGGCCATCGCCGCCCGCGACGCCAAGGGAAAACGCCTTGAACAGGCGCGGGAACAGGAGGCGGAACTCGTCGAGTCGAGCAGGGCCCTCGACGAACTCCGCCAGCGCGCGGACCGGGCGGCCAAACAGGTCGCGGAGGCCACCGCGGCCAGGGAAACCGCGGAGCGGCTGGCCCGTGACCGGGAGGACGCCAAGGCGCTGGTGGGAGAACTCGACGCCAACTTGGCGGAGACCCTGACCGGGATCGAGCAGACACGACAACGCGCGAGCCGCGCCCAGGACACCCTGGCGGCCCGCGCCGAGGAGACCCGGAACGCGGAGGAGGAGGAAGGAACCCTCCGGGCCCAACTGCGTGAGATCGACAACCGTATCCGGCAGGCCCGTGACGTGGCGGAGCTCGAGGCCCTGAAGGAACGACTGGAACGCCTCGCGGAAGCAGAACGGCGGCTGCATGATGCGGTGACGGTGCTGAACGCCAACACCGTCGACGACGATGCCTGCCGCATGTTGGAGAAACTCGAGGTCACCGCACGGATCACCCGGGAGACCTGGGAGACCAGGGCCGCCCGGGTCGCCATCGAGGTGGCGGACAAGACCCTCCTGGACGGAGAAACCCTCGAACCCGGAACCCACGGCCCGATCCCGGTCAAGGCCCCGCTCGTCGTCGAGATTCCCGGCCACGCGAGGATCACGGTTTCTCCCGGCGACGGGACCGACGATGTGGAACGCAGGGCCCGCGAGGCCGAGAACGCCCTGGCCGAGGCGCTGGCCAGCCAAGGCGTCCCGGATATCGCCTCGGCCCGGGCGATGGCGGAGGAGCACAACCGGGCCGGGCGGGAACGGGAAGCCGCCAACGAGGCCATCCGGATGATCCTCAGGGGCGAGAACGACACCGAGCTGCGGGCCCGCGCCGAGGCGCTGGACGAATCCGTGGGGGACGTGGCCGCCGGGGAACTGGCCGGCGTGGAGGAGGAACGCTCCGGGATCACCGCGACCGTCGAGGCGGCCGCGGTCCGGACCGCGGCCGCGCGCGTGGCGCTGGAATCCGCACGGGCCACCCAGCAGCAGGCTCGCGAGGACCTGATCCGCGAGGAAACCGAGCTGCGCAACCTCAAGGCCCGCGGGGATGACGCCTCGACCAGGCTCGAGGCGGCTCGGGCCGACACCCCGGACGAAAAGATAGGGGCGGCCGTGACCGAGACCACCGCCGCCTTCGAGAAGTGCGTCATCGAAAAGGACGCCGTGGACAAGGAACTGGAGCTCGCTGATGCCGCCGGCCTGGATGCCCGCCTCAGGAACGCCCGCGCGGTGGTGACCCGGTTGATGAAGGAGAACGGGGACCTGGATGAGGAACTGACCAGGCTCTCCACGCTGCTCGACGACCGGCTCGCCGGGGGCACCTACGACAGGCTGTCCGAGGCCCGTGCCCGGCTGGAACAGGCTCAGGCGCGTCAGGCCTCCCGGCAGCGCGCGGCTGATGCGGTGAGCCTGCTCAGAAAGACACTGAACCGTCACCGTGCCGAGGCCCAGCTGCGCTACGTCGCCCCGTTCCGGGAACGCATCGAGGCCCTGGGGCGGCTCGTCTTCGGTCCGGATCTGGCGGTCGAGGTGACACCGGAACTGAACATCGCCTCCCGCACCCTGGCCGGCGAGACGGTGCCCTTCCAGTCGTTGTCCAGCGGGGCTCGCGAGCAGCTCTCCCTGCTCGGCCGGTTGGCCTGTGCGCAGCTCGTCCAACCCGGTGAGGGAGTGCCCCTGATCATCGATGACGCCCTCGGGTTCGCCGACCCCGACCGCCTGACGCGCCTGGGGGCGGTCCTGAACCGGGTCGGGGAAGATGTCCAGACGATCATCCTCACCTGCCAGCCGGAACGTTTCGACCAGATCGGGGGCGCGCACGTGATACGTCTCTGACCGGAGGGTGAGCGGCGATACAGTCCGGGTGTGAGCGTGTGGGACTGGCTGCGATTCGGCGGGGGGATTCTGGCACTCGTCGCCACCGCGATTCTTCTGCTTCGGCTACACGGGGTGGCGCTGCGCTGGTTGCCGCTCACTGCGGTCCTGCGGGCGGCGATGCAGCTGGCCGCGATCTCCGTGCTGCTGAGCGGCGTCAATCAATGGCCCTGGCTGGTGCTGGGGTTCATCGCCTTGATGCTCTCCACCGCATCCTGGACGGGGGCCTCCAGGGCCGAGGGACTGCCCGGCGGGAGGTGGAATGCCGTGGCCTCCGTCGTGGCGGGAGGGATGTCCTCCCTGCTGCTGACCCTCCTGGTCGGGCTGATCTCGTACACGCCCCAGCACGTGGTGGCCATCGCGGGAAGTGTCATCGGCAACTCCATGAACATGGTCACCCTGACCTCGCGCAGGATCCGGGCCGATCTGGACGCCCACCGGGGCGAGGTGGAGGGCTGGCTGGCCCTGGGGGCCACCCCGTCCCGGGCGACCGCTTGGCTCCGGCGCAGCTCGGTGCGGGAATCCCTGCTTCCGAACCTCGACCAGACCCGCAACACGGGCCTGGTGACCCTGCCGGGGGCATTCATCGGTGCGCTCTTCGGGGGGTCCAGTCCCGTCGAGGCCGCGATGTTCCAGCTGACCATGCTCTCCGCCATCCTCGTCAGCGCCGCCGTGACGGGGACGTTGTTCTCCACCCTGAGCGGACGCAGCCCCGTGCTGCCCGCCCCGCAGGGATCCTGATAGCGGAAACGAGTTTCAAACATGGTGGAAGACCGTTTGATGCAGGTGGACGATCTCGCGGTGTCGATAACCTGGAAAAGGATGAGGAATATCCGCCTGCGGATCGTTCCACCTAGGGGAGACGTGAAGGTTTCGGCCCCGTTCGGTGTTCCTCCGGAGCGGATAAGCCGTTTCATCCGGGAACAACGGGCCTGGATAGACCGGAAACGCGCTCAACTGCGGGGCGCGGCCCTCGACGCGGACCGGTTCGAGGACGGGGGGAGGGTCAGGCTGTGGGGCGGATGGCACGACGTGGAACACCGGAGGGGAGGCCGGGCCCGCGCCTGGATCACCGACCAGCGACTGGTCGTCACGGGTGACGACGAGGCGGCCAGGGCGCGTGCCGTCGCCAGGTTCCGGCGCAGCGAGATGGAACGCGTTTCCCGGCCGCTGCTCGACTCGTGGGTGCCGGTCATGGGGGTGCCGCGGCCAGCGGTGATCCGGTATCGCACCATGCGCACCAGGTGGGGTTCCTGTAATCACCGCACCCGGGCGATCACCCTCAACACGGCCCTGGTGAGGTTTCCCGTGACCGCTCTCGAGTACGTGATCGTGCACGAGCTGGCCCACCTCAGGCATCCCGACCACGGCCGGGGATTCTGGTCCCTGGTGGCGGCTGCCCTCCCGGACCACGCCGAACGGAGAAGGCTGCTCAACGCCTGCACGACCTGAGTCCCATGCCGTACCATGAATCCCCAGCGGCAAAGGTGGGACGCGAGTCCAAGTCAAAACGGGAGCCTGATAGTGAGACGTCTTGCGCTTGTCTCTGTGATTTCACTGCTGTTTCTTTCGGGATGTGGTCAGGAAATCATCACGAACGTCGATCAGGGCAATCCCCCTGACGAGGCCTCGAGCTCTGTGACCCCCAGCCCCTCGGAGTCGGGTTCCGCCTCGGCCGGGCCGGATGAGGCCGCCAGCCCCACACCGGAACCGACGGCCTCCGTCGCGGCCCTGCTCTCCCCCGGGGACAGCGGTGACAAGGTCCGGGAACTTCAGCACCGGCTTCTCCAACTCGGGTGGTTCGAGGGACAGATCTCGGGGGAGTTCGATGACAAGACCCGTTTGGCGGTCGAGGGTTTCCAGGGCAAACGCGGGCTCCCGGTTCTGGGTTCCGTGGATCAGGCGACGATGGACAGCCTGACCTCGATGACCCGCAAACCCACCGAGGACGAGAAGAACAACGTCCTGAAGCCCGGTCCCGCCCTGATGGCCAAGGGTGCCAGCGGGGACAAGGTCAAGGACATCCAGGCCCGGCTGAAGCAGATCGGCTGGTACGGCCCGGATGTCAACGGGCAGTACGACGACACCACGGTCGAATCCGTCAAGGGTTTCCAGGGCAAACGACAGCTCCCCGTCACGGGCGAGGTGGATCAGCGCACGCTGGACCGGATCAACTCCATGACCCGCAAACCCACCCAGGACGAGCTGAACAATGTCAAACCCACCCGGAAACCCGCGGACAGCGGGATGACTCTCGACGACCGCTGCCTGCAGGGCCGGGTGCTGTGCATCTCGAAGGCGCAGCGAAAACTCGCCTGGGTGATCGACGGTCAGGTCCAGATGACGCTCTCCGTGCGTTTCGGATCGGATGAAACCCCCACCCGCAACGGGGTCTTCTCCGTGGGCTGGAAGTCCCGTGACCACGTCTCGACGCTCTATCACACCCCCATGCCCTACGCCATGTTCTTCTCGGGCGGGCAGGCCGTCCACTACTCCGCCGACTTCGCCCAGAACGGCTACAACGGCGCATCCCACGGTTGCGTCAACGTGCGTGACAAGGGGGCCATCGCGTCGCTGTTCAGCCAGGTGCAGGTCGGGGACAAGGTAGTGGTTTACGCCAACTGACATCCCGGGTAGAACCAGCCCCAGGTCTGATGGTTCGGGGAGAACCACCTACTAGGGTGTCCTTTGCAGTTCTTGTCAGTTAGTGAAAGGTGACGCGCGTGGGCATCCCCTTGGCCATCACGTTGCAGGTGATCTCTTCTTTCCTGTTCGCCAGCGGGGCGACCCTGCAGCACATAGGCGTGAAGTCCACGTTCGATCCCAACGCGACGGCGTCCTCCAACCGCCTCACGTTGATCGGGATGTTGAAACTGCTCCTGATCCCCAAATGGCTGCTCGGTCTGCTCTGCGTGTTCTCCGGGGCCGGCCTGCACCTGTGGGCGTTGACCATGGCCCCCGTGGCGGTCGTCCAGCCGGTCGGAATCCTGGCGGTCCCGTGGTCGGTGGTTTTGAGCTCCCGGATCCATGGCCATCAGATCCCCTTCCGGGTGTGGCGGGCCGTCCTGGTGACCGTGATCGGCGTGGTCGGATTCACGGTGTTCTCGTCCCTGTTCGCGACCGGGGAGAAACAGTTCGGTTTCATGCCGATCACGTGGTCCTTCGTCGCGGTCTGCGTGATCTGCGCGGTGCTCTCCTTCTTCGCAGCCAAGAAGACCGCTCCCTGGGCCAAGGCGGTGATGTGGTCATCGGTCGGAGCAATTTTCTACGGCCTGGCATCCGGCATGATGAAGGCCGCCATGAACATGGTCCAGTCCGGGGAATTCCACCTGCTGCACCCCACGACCCTCGCGGTCATCGGATACATGCTCGCCTGCTACTGCCTCGGGGCCTGGATGATCCAGCAGGGCTACGCATCCGGTCCCGCGGAGATCACGGTCGGCACCATGACCACGGTCGATCCCTTCGTCGCCGTCCTGTTCGGGTTGTTCGTCCTCGGTGAAGGGGCTGGAATGGGGATCGGTCCTGCATCCGGCATGATCATCTCTGGTGCAGTGGCGGTGTATGGGGTGGTGATGCTGTCCAAGGATCACCCCGATGCCGTGGCGGAGCGTGAGAAGGCGGCGAAGGAAACCGCGGCCGCCCTCAAGGATTGAGCGTCAGCGCGGCCAGTCCCCGGCCTCTCCCGCTCTCGGTCGAAAGGACGACGGTGCTCCTGTCCCTGGGCGCCGCGAACTTGAGGGTGGTCTCCAGGGGCCGCCCTGCTCCGGCCCTCAGGGAAGGGGAGTTGACCGGGGGGTAGCTCTTCATGTTCCTGCTCGACAGCAGGTAGATGTCGAAGGACGCGGAGCCCTCGTTCAAGGTGATGCGGACCTGAACCTCCACCTCGCTGTCGCTGGTCCAGTTGTGGGAGAGAAGTTCGAAGGTTCCCCCGCCGTTCGCATCGAAGGGTGCTTTGCTTTCCTGCGCACCCAGTGATGACGCGTTCGCGGACGGGACCACGCTGGAGGGGCCGCCGGTGGCCCCATCCTGGTTCGTCCCGAACTGCAACCACAGTAGAACGGCAGCGACCACGGCGAGGGCCACGACCCCGATCAGTATGCTGCGTGCCGCACCACCACGGGGTTGCTGGTAGGCCTCGATCTGGGTGGGTGCGTTGAGGGGACCGGGGGCGGGGGAGCCGAAAGGCTTCCGTGGGTCGCGTCCCTGCTGGGAGGGAAACTGCGGGTGGTTGTTCTGCCACTGTGGAACGTTCATGGTGGCTCACACCATACCTGTGGAACTTGTCAACAAACGCGGCGGTTCAACCAGAAACGGAGGATCCGGCCCGTTGGCTCCCATAACGATGATGTGAACATTTTCGAAGCCACCCTGCGCAGCCGCACCGATGAGGATCTTCTCTGCGTGCCCGGGATCTGTCTCGGGTTCCACCCGACGGAGTCCTGTGTCGTCCTGGGAATCTCGGAGAATCGTGTGGAGTTCTGTGCCCGCGCGGACCTTGACTGGCTGGACGAGGACGGATGCAACCTGATCCGGCAGGTCGAGGCCGCCGCTCAACCGGTGATGTCCTGCAGCTTCGTGATCCTCGGATACACGATGGACCCGGAGGGAAACTGCGAACGGTTGATACGCCTTGCCCTGGAGCTCCGGGGAAGGGTGACCGACGTGCTCGTGGCCACCCCGGATCGTTACTGGATCGTCACCCCGCTGGGACTGGAACCTCCTGACGGCCGTGGCTGGGATCCTTCGGTGACGAACCTCTCCGCGGAGGCCGTCTATCTGGGGATCCCGGTCGCCGCGAGCCGGGCGGATGTGATCGCCGAGGTGCGGCCCCCCGATGAACGCGAGGAAGCCGAGTACCTGACGGAATTGGCCCTCGACCACGTGAGCGGCCTCGATTGCGAGCAGCGGACGGAACTGGCGGAGAGGCTGCTGGATTGTGGGGAACCCCTGCTTCCCATTGAGGGGGCGCAGCTGGCCGTCCTGGTTTCCGACCCCGGGATCGCGGGGGCCGTGGTGGCGAATCTCGACCGCGAGGGTGCGGCCAGGCTGCGTCCCCGGATCGCCTACGCCAGGCGAATGTGCTCTGATTCGCACGCCCCCGAGGTGCTCGCGCTGCTGTCCCTGGTCTGTTGGTTCGACAACCAGGGGGCGCAGCAGACCGAATGCCTGGAGCAGCTGGAGAAACTCGCTCCCGGACACCGGCTCCTGCCGCTGCTGCGGGGGTTGAAGGCGCTGGCGGTGAAACCTCCCGTTTCATTCCCCACCGGCATGGCGGGCCACTAGAGTAAGGACATGCGTTTCGTTGTGTGCGGAGAGGCTCTCATCGACCTGCTGCCGGGAGAACAGGTTTCCTCGGCCGAGACCCACTGGTCAGCGCTGTGCGGTGGTGGTCCAATGAATACGGCACTCGGGCTCGCGAGGCTCGGGGAGGACAGTCATTTCCTGGGGCGTTTGGGTGGTGATGCCTTCGGGCGTCAGATTGAACGCTACCTCCAGGACAACGGCGTCGCGACCGACCTGGTGGTCAGGACGGGGGAGCCCACGTCCGTTGCGGTCGTCTCGCTCGATACCGAGGGCAGGGCCTCCTACACCTTCCACTTCCAGAACACGTCGAATTTCGGCTGGCGGGCAGGGGAGTTCCCCGAACTCAGGGAAAACGACTGGCTGCACTTCGGATCGATCGGAACCATCTCCGGTCCGGGGGCGCGGGCCGTTCTGAATTTCGTGCGCTCCACCCCCGCCTCGCTCAGTTATGACATAAACGTGCGTCCGACCGTGCTTCCCGACCGCGTGGAGTACTTCCAGCGCGTTGAACAGCTGATAGCCGCCGTCGGGGCCGGCGGCGGGATCGTCAAGGCCAGCGACGAGGACATCTGCTGGCTCGTGGACGACCCGGATCCGTTGCCCTACGCGGAGGCGTGGTGCATTGAGTACGGCCTGGCCCTGTGCGTCGTCACTCTCGGCCCCGATGGCGCCGTCGCCATCAAACCCGACGGGCGGCAGTTCCGCGTCCCGGGCCACGCCATCGGGCTGGTGGACACGGTTGGGGCCGGGGACACCTTCATGTCGGGATTCCTGGCCTCCTACGCCAGGCGTCCGGATGATGTCGAGCGGGCCCTTCGTTGGGGTGCCGGGGCATCCGCGCTGGTCTGCACCAGGCAGGGTGCGAATCCCCCGACCCGTGCCGAACTGGAGGAATTTCTCTCCTCGCCGAGGAAGAAAATTGATTAGGAAACTCTTTCTGTATTCGCAATAAGGTTGGTTAGGTTAACCTAATTGCAGGCGTTGTGTGAGCCAAAGGGAGATTAGGCTTTGGGACATGGCAACGATGCTTTCTTCCAAAGCGATAGATCGTCTCGCTATGGCTCACGACGCTTCTCATTATGCCTTCACCCCGATACAGGTATCGAGGCCGCAGAACGTCAACGACATCTTGGACCTGTTCGCTCACGCTCGTCGCGAGGGTTCTCCGCTGACCTTCCGGGCCGGCGGTTCCAGCCTGTCCGGGCAGTCCGCCGGCGATGGAATCCTCGTTGATGCGCGACGCGGGTTCCGCGGGATCCAGATCCTCGACGAGGGACGTCGGGTGAAGGTCTCCCCGGGGGAGACCATTCGCGCCGTCAACGCTCGCCTGGCCCGGTACGGATACAAACTCGGCCCCGATCCGGCAAGCGAGATCGCCTGCACCATCGGCGGCATGGTGGCCAACAACTCCTCCGGCATGCAGTGCGGCACCATCGAGAACTCTTACGCCACCCTGGATTCGCTGGAGTTCGTCCTGGCCTCCGGTACCCGGATCGACACGGCCGCCCCGGACGCCGCCCGGAAGTTCGCCGAGGCCGAACCCGAACTTGCCGCGGGGCTGATGAGGTTGCGTCAACGGATCCTGGACAACCCGGACTCGGTGAACATCATTCGTCGCCAATTCGCGATGAAGAACACCATGGGTTACGGGATCAACTCCCTGCTGGATTTCGAAACCCCCCTTGAGATAGCCAGGCACCTGATGATCGGCTCCGAGGGGACCCTCGGGTTCGTGGCCTCCGCCACCTTCCGAACCATTCCGGTGGCACCCCACGCGGCCTCCGCCCTGGCAATCTTCCCGACCCTCCGGGAAGCCACGGCCGCGCTTCCCGACCTGGTGGCCGCCGGCTTCGCCGCAATCGAGCTGATGGATGCGCAGTCGCTCAGGGTGGCGCAGACGCTTCCCGAGGCCACCCCCGAGATCCTGGAACTGGACGTGACCGGCCAGGCCGCGTTGCTCCTGGAACTCCAGGACGCCACCGCCGAGGGGGTCGAGGGGAAGATCGAGGCAGTGGCCCCCCTGCTGACCTCGCTTCCGTTGACGAGCCCTACCCAGGCCACCAGCCACGGACCCACACGCGCCCGGCTGTGGCACATCCGCAAGGGCCTCTACACCACGGTCGCCGGACACCGCAACCCCGGTGCGACCGCGCTGCTCGAGGACATCGTGGTGCCCGTGCCGACGCTGTTGGAAACCTGCACCGAACTCATCAAGCTGTTCGGGCAGCACCAGTACGAGAACTCCGTCATCTTCGGTCATGCCAAGGACGGCAACGTCCACTTCATGCTCAACGAGAACTTCACGGACCCGGCGTGCATGGAGCGCTACATCCACTTCACCGAGGACATGGTTGAACTGGTGATCGGGCACGGTGGAAACCTCAAGGCCGAGCACGGCACCGGCCGCATCATGGCCCCGTTCGTCGCCCGTCAGTACGGGGACGAACTCCACCAGGTGATGCGTGAGATCAAGCGCCTGTTCGATCCGGCGGGAATCCTGAACCCGGGTGTGGTGCTGACCGACGACCCGCAGGGCTACCTGAAGAATCTCAAATTGGTGCCCAGCGTCGAGGAAGAGGTGAACCGCTGCGTGGAGTGCGGTTTCTGCGAACCCGTCTGCCCCTCCCGCGAACTCACCCTCACGCCGCGGCAGCGGATAGCGCTGCGCCGGGAAATGGCCTCCAACCAGCCCGACGAGCAGCTCCTGAAGGACCTCGACAAGGACTACGACTACCACGCCATCCAGACCTGCGCCGTAGACGGCATGTGTGGGGAGGTCTGCCCCCTCCACATCAACACCGGTGACCTGGTGCGCAGGCTGCGCGCCGAGCAGGCCAACCGTGTGCTCGGTGGGGTGTGGGGGGCCGCCGCCAAGGCCTGGGGGCCGTTCACCAAGGGCGCCAGTGTCGCGATGACCACGGCGCATGCCGTCGCCCCGGTCGCATCGGGCATCACCAAGGTGGCGCGCAAGATCATCAGCCCGGACGTCATGCCGCAGTACTCGAAGGACCTCCCCAAGGGTGGCAAGCGTCCCAAGAGCCGAGATGCGGCCGCCCCGGTGGCCTTCTACCTCCCGGCCTGCATCCAGACCATGTTCGCCAGCGGCGTTCCCAAGGCGTTCACCGCCTTGTGTGAACGTGCCGGGGTGCCGGTGACCACACTGGACACCGGCAGCCTGTGCTGCGGCACCCCGTGGAAGTCGAAGGGCTTCCTCAAGGGATACGAAACCCAGCTCAAACGGGCCGAGGAGCGTCTTGGCGGCAGTGCGGTTCCCATCGTGGTGGATGCTGCCAGCTGCACCGAGGGTTTCCACGTCATGCAGTCGAAATCCTCCAGCGAGGAGTTCAAGGCCGTTCAGTTCGTCGATGTGGTCAAGTTCGCCCATGAATGGCTTCTGCCGCACCTGAAGGTGACCCGTCGCCTGGGTTCCATCGCCCTGCACCCCACCTGCTCGTCCACCCACCTCGGGTTGAACGACGCGCTCAAGGGCCTGGCGGAGGCCATAGCCGACGAGGCCTACGTCCCGCTGGACTGGGGTTGCTGCGCCTTCGCCGGTGACCGCGGAATGCTCCACCCGGAGCTGAACGCATCGGCCGCGAAACGGGAGGCCGCGGAGATCAACTCCCGCCACTTCGACGCCTACGCCTCGCTCAACCGCACCTGCGAGATCGGTATCGGCAGGGCGACGGGCAAACCCTACGTCCACATCCTCGAACTCGTGGAGCAGGCCACGCGTCCCTGAACTTGGCGCGGGGGCTGGTTCTCAGACCAGCCCCCGCTCCCAGGCCTCGCGTACCGCGGCCGCCCGGTCCAGCACCTCCAGCTTGGTGTAGACGTGGGCCAGGTGCGTCTTCACGGTGGCCTCACTGATCCCGAGTTTCCTGGCGACAGCCCGGTTGGTCAGGCCGTCCGCCACCAGCGCCAGCACCTCGGTTTCCCGGTCGGTGAGTGACAACTGCGACCCGTGGGGGGCGTCGATGTGTGTTCGAGGGGAGCCGTTCATCAGTTCCCGGACGGCGGCCACGAGCTGATCGCGCGGCAGATCCTTCAACAGGTATCCGTCGGCCCCCGCCGCCATCGCCCTGCGGATGTCTCGTTCCGTGTCGTAGGTGGTGAGCACGAGGATCCGGGGACGCCCGCCCCGTTCCCGAAGCTGCCTGATGGCCGCGAACCCGTCGCCGCCGGGCATCCTGAGGTCCATCAGCACCAGGTCGGGATCGCGCTCGGCCACCACGGCAAGTGCTTCGGGGCCGTTCCCGGCCTGCCCGACCACGTCTATGTCCTCCTCCAGGGCGAAGATCCCGGCGAGGCCGTCCCTGACGATCGGGTGGTCGTCCACCACCACCAGCCGGAGGCTCATGAGGGAACCACTGCTGTCACCGTGCATCCTTTCCCCGGCGCGCTGTCCACTCTCAGACTGCCGCCGATCTCTGTCAGGCGATCACGCATGCCGGAAAGCCCGTGTCCGGCTGCGAAGACGGGTGTGAACCCGACACCGTCGTCGGTGATGCGGATCCGTGGTCCGGCCGGTGTGCCGTCGAGGCGCACCCACACCCGGCTGGCATTACCGTGCCGGGCAATGTTGGCCAGGGACTCCTGGGTGACGCGGACCAGCACCCCGTCGTGCGGCGAGGTGGTTGGGGCGTCGTCGGCATCCAGTTCGGTGACGATACGGTTCATCCGTCCCCAACCCCTGACGATCTCGTGCAGGGCATCGGACAAAGGATCGTCATCCAACTGGCGCGGCGCCAGGGCCTGCACCGCCCGCCGGGCCTCCGTGAGGCAGTCCCGCGCCACGTGTTCGGCTCGCCGGACCCTTTCCCGGGCGGGGTCGTCCAAGGAGGAGGGGAGAGCCTCCAGCTGGCGGATCACAGCGATCAGTCCCTGCGCGACGGTGTCGTGGATCTCCCGCGACAATCGCGCCCGTTCCTGGTCGATACCCATCTGGCGGGCCTGTGCCATCAGTTCCTCGTGCAGGGCCAGGTTGGTCGCATTGGCCTTCGCCAGTCGCTCTGCGGTCTCCTCCCGGATCCGCACCTGACGTTCGCGTTCCCGGCTCAGGGTCAGCATGAGAAAGGCTACCCCGATGTTCACCAGGGCCAGCAGCGGGAAAAGCCAAGGAGTCGCCGAGGCCCCGGGGATTCCGCCGGCCTGCCCGACCGCGATCACCAGCCCCGTGGCGATGGTGGCGGGCAACCGGAAGGAGCTCGCCAGGAGGCGTTCAACATCCGGATAGCTCGAGAACGCGTAGATGCACATGAACGGGTTGAACAGGGAGGCCGCCAGGGCGAGCAGCAGATTTCCCACCACGAAAGCGAGTGCCGCCGGGCTTCCCGCGGACGGTGGCCGGGCCGCCACGAACACGCGGCCGAGCAGGATCAGGACAGCGGGACACAGGGAGATGAGCATCCCTCCGGGGTCGATGAGCCGGCCCGTCAGGGCCCAGCCGATGATCACCGACACGGCGAGCAACACGAAGGGCCCCCAGCGTGCCGCCCGGATCGCGATCGGGTTCTCGTAGTGTTCCACCGGACCATTGTCCCGGTCCGGTGGAGGCAACCACCATCCACCGATCGGACGATGGTGGAGGCGAGTCCGGAATCGTAACTTCGAACCATGACCACCGAAAAATGCCTTCACGAACTCGGCACCGCTCGTTGCGATGCCCTCCCGCAACGCCTCCACGGCCTCGACGCCGTCCGTTCCGGAGCCCTGCTGCTCGGCGTGGTCCTGCACTCGTTGCTGCCCTTCACCGACATCGTCTGGATGATCAACGACTCCGAGCGCAGCATCGTCGCCTTGTGGGTATCCGGCACGATCCACCTGTTCCGGATGGCTTTGTTCATGCTGCTGGCGGGTTATTTCGGGCGAATGGTCACTCTGCGGCGCGGGTCCGGCAGCTACTTCCGGGACCGTGCGAAGCGGATCCTGCTGCCCGCTGTCGTCTTCTGGCCGTTCACGGTCATCCCGCTCGGTTTCCTAGCCATGTACGGGGCCTCGGTCCGGGGCCTGCCGGCACCGATGGCCTCGGAGCCGGTCTCACCTCTGATGATGTTCACCCCGGGGCAGCTCTGGTTCCTGCTGGTGCTGTTCGAGCTCGCCACCCTGGTGCTTCTCGCCCGGGCCGCGCTGCTCCGGTTCCTGGGGACAGAGTGCGCCGGGCGGGCCGCCACCCGGATCGGTGAGGTCCTGTCCCACCCGGCCGGTGTTCTCCTCCCGGCCATGGTCTTCGTGGCTGCGTTGCTGCTCCAGGGTGGGGAACCGGCGGGTGGGATCATCGCCCCGACGACCATCGTCCCGGAACCGGCATCGACGCTCGGTTACCTGGGAGCGTTCCTGACCGGCTGGTTCCTGCACGCATCCCCGGAATCCATGCGACGGATCGCCGGGAACTGGCTCTCGATGCTCGTGCTGGGTCTCATCGCGACGGTGGTCGTGTGGCTCCCGGGCGTGCCGCGGGAAGTGCTGATGGTCGCCGTCGCCCTGGCGGGCTGGCTGCTCGGTTTCGGTCTGCTGGGCGCCGCGGTGCGGTTCCTGGACCGGGAACACACCTGGATCCGCTACCTCGCGGACGCCTCCTACTGGATGTACCTGGTCCACCTGCCGCTGTTGGTGCTGTTCGAGATCCCGCTGGCCGATATGGGATGGCCGATCCTGGTGAAGCTCCTGCTCACGTGGGCCGTGACCACCGCGGTCCTGTTGGCCACCTACGAACTGCTGGTCCGGCACACCTGGCTGGGTGCCTGGCTCAACGGCAGGCGCTACCCGCGCCGGGTGCGCTGATCGGGCGGTGATGGTGAGGGGACGGGATTGCTCCCGTCCCCTCATGTTTCGTCACGAACCGGTCCTGGGGAGCCCGGGCCTTACGGGAGCCGGTGACGGCGTTCTCGTCGGAGCCGGTTTCGTCGGGGTCGGGGTGCACGACGAATCGTCCCCGGTGATGTTCACCTGCCGGTGGGCGAGGGTCCCCGAGGGGGTGAACTTGAAGGTCAGCGTCTGGGTGCCGGTCGGTGCGGAGCAGGCGCCGGGCAGTGTGACATCGACCTTCGCCCTGCCGTCGGCCACGGCACCGCCGCCCACCCTGGTATCGCCCAGGAAAACCTCGACGCCGTTGTTCACGAGCGTCGGGCTGACCTTGGCCGGGTCCTTCGGGGATGCGCCGGCCGCCTCACCCAGCAGGAAGTCGATGCCCTCCCGCGCCTTCGCGTCGCCACCCGGCACATCGAAGTTGAAGGTGGCGGTTCCGCCGTTCCGGTTGATCTCGGTGGGGGCATCGACCAACGACAGGCCGCGCTTGACGTAGCTGGGGGAGAGCGTCTGCCGGGTCTTCACCCAATCGGTCCAGGCCTCCAGATCGACGCGCCCCGTGTCCCGGGTCCCGGTGCCCTTCGCGAACTCCCGGAAATTGTCCCCGCCCGCGATCAGGAAGGAAGTGGAGCCGACGGTGTAGAGCCTTTCCGGATTGAGCGGGGAGCCCCCCACGAAGACCGAGGTGATCCGATCCCCCTCCGGGCGGGACTCGTCATAGGTGTAGGAGACGTTGCTGGACAGACCCAGGCGCAGGAACGGGCGTGAGGGGATCTCGCCCTTGTCGTTGCGCTGCCACTGCTGCTCCAGGACCGTCTTGAACTGGGCTCCGGTGAGCCGGGTGGTCATCAGGGTGTTGGCGAACGGCAGCGCGAGCGCGGCCTCCTTGTAGGTGATCTCCCCGGCATTGAAGCTGTCGCGGGTGCCACCCGGGTTCTGGACACCGATGAAATACGGATCGTCGTTGCTCAGTACCTCTCGGAACATCTGGGCCACCATGTTGCTCATGGGCGACTCCACGTCCCGGACATCGGAGTTGCCGGTCGGCGTCGAGATGGCCTCGCTTGCCTGGCCGATCACCCGGGCGCCGATCTCATCGGCCTTGGCGACGGCGGCTGAGACGATGTCGGTGATCTCCCGGATGCGTGGCAGGCTCGTGTCGAATGCCTTGGGGTCGATCTTGGTGGTGGTGTTGGAGATCCCGCACAGGGCGCCGTCGCCGGTGACCCCGGCCTTGAGCTCGTTGAGGGCCGCCGCGTAGGAACCGGCCTGGGTGAACAGCTGCCCCTTGCCGTTGGTCCACGAATAGGTCTGGTGGGTGTGTCCGCCCAGCACCACGCGGATCCTCGGGTCGATTCCCGTCCACATCTTCCGGAAATTCGGGTTGGCGGCGGCCTGCTCGTCACCGGTGCTGTTTCCGTTCGGCGCTCCTTCGTGGATGGACGCGATCACCAGGTCGATTCCCTCGGGAAGCTGGGAAACGGTCTCGTTCACGGCCTCCACGGGGTCACCGATGGTCAGGTCCGAGATTCCGGCGGGGGAGACGAGGGAGGGTAGATCCCCGGTCACGGCGCCGATCACGGCGACGTCGAGTTCCCCGACCTTGAAGGTCGTGTACGGCTTGAGTGGGGAGGCCACCTGTTTGGTTCCCTTGCGGTAGACGTTCGCCCCGAGCTGGTCCACCCCGGGCACCGCGGGGTTCACGCGCCCCGCGAGGTCTTGCCAGCCCTTGTCGAACTCGTGGTTGCCCACGGTCCGCGCGCTGAGCCCGGCAGCGGCCATCACCTTCAGGGTGGGGTTGTCGTCGTCGGCCATGGATTCGAACGTGGAACCCCCGATGTCGTCCCCGCTGCTGATGAGTGCGACGTTCGCGTCCCCCTGGGAGGCGCGGGCCTTCTCAACCGGGGTGAACAGGGCAGCGGCGTTCGCCAACCGGCCGTGGAAGTCGTTGTAGGTGAACATCGAGACGGTGCTGGTGGGTGTGCAGCCGGCCGGGTCGGCCGCAGCGTGGGGTTGTGCCACGAGGGGGGTTGCGAGCCCCAGACACAGGACTGTCAGCCCGGCGGTGAAACGTTTCCTGAGCGGAATCATGAGCAACTCCAGTGTTCTCCGGTCGACGCTGTTGTCGATCCCTCCGAGGTCACCTTCCGGCGTGGGCCCCGGCCCAGTCAAGGAGTTAATCTTTTGTTAACTCAGGGTTAATCGACCGGTAATTTGATCGGAGTTTCCAACAGGTTCACGAACCTGTGGAGGATCCGATCCCGAAACGCCCAGAGTGTCGGTATGGGGAGTCTTACGGAGCAGCAGCAGATCGAACGGGCGCGACTGGCGCTCGTCGCCTCGGGGCAGACCCCACTCGGTGCGGCGCGCCGAGCGGATGATGTCCCGCCCGAGAACGACGGGCCCGGGAAGGAGGAGCCGCAGGTGCCCCCCGGGCAGGAGACGCCAAAGGGGTGGCGACGGGTGGTGATGCTCGGCCGCGAGCACGTCGTCGTGGTGGCGGCCCTGCTGGTCGGTGGGCTGTTGATAACCGTCCACGCGCTGGGGCAGAGCTCCGCGACGGAACTGCCGGCCGCATCTCCCGGTGTGGTTTCCGTCCCGGCCGCGGCCGGCTCATCCGGCCCCGAGGCTTCCGCGAGCCGCGGCCTGGCGCGGGTTCACGTCCTCGGGGCGGTGGTCAAACCCGGGGTGGTGTCGGTTCCGGAGGGGGCCATCGTGCAGGACGTGATCGAGGCAGCCGGGGGGCTGGCCCCGGGAGCCGATCCCGGGGAGCTGAATCTCGCGGCCCCGGTCAGGGACGGGCAACAGGTCATAGTGGGAACCTCGGCGTCACCGCGGGGGGAGGTCGTGGATCCCGGTGGCAACCCGGCCCCGGGGTCGGCGACGGCTTCCGGGGCGGGGCTCGTGAACCTGAACAGGGCCACCTCGCAACAGCTTCAGGAGCTCCCGGGGGTCGGTCCCGTCCTGGCCGAGGCCATCATCAAGTGGCGCACCGACAACGGCTCCTTCACTGATGTCTCGCAGCTGCGACAGGTCTCGGGGATCGGACCGAAACTGTTCGAGAAACTGTCACCGCTGGTGACCCTGTGAGGAAACACGACTGGCGTCTCGCCCCGCTGGCGGTTGTCACATGGGCTGGTTGTTGGTTGGGAACCTCGGGATGGCGTCCCGAACCGGGGGTGCTCATCGGGGGTGCGGGGCTTCTGGTGGTGTGTGCCCTGCTGGTGCGACGCGTCTGGGTGGGGCTCGCCGTCTGCACCCTGGTGGTGACCGTCCTCGCGTCCGGGATGCGCTCCGCGGGGCTCCACGACGGCATGCCCGCCAGATGGGCCGCGGAGGAACCGCTGGCCTCCGCGCTGGTTCGCCTGGAGGGAGAACCAACCCTGGTGAAACATTCGGGCCGCAGCCTCGCGATCGTCAGGGCCACGTTGCTGCAACTGGAGGTGAGGAAGAAGAGCCTCAGCACCTCGCAGCCGGTTCTGCTGCTGGCCGGGGACCAACTGGCCACCGAACTGGCCGGTATCGCGCCCGGCGCGGTCCACAGGGTTCTGGGTCGGCTCGGCGCATCGGAACCTGACTCCCAGGAGGCCTTCGTCGTGCG
The DNA here is from genome assembly GCF_057238465.1 of Arachnia sp. Lineage (NCBI taxonomy): Bacteria > Bacillati > Actinomycetota > Actinomycetes > Propionibacteriales > Propionibacteriaceae > Arachnia > Arachnia sp. The sequence continues at coordinate 312,730 of NZ_DBHHFZ010000002.1, read as the reverse complement.
GGTGAGCAGGATCTCCGGTCAGGTGCGGGCCCCGGATGTCTTCAACGCCTTCGTGAGCACGATCCACGCGGGGCTGCGCGAGGCGGCCTGCCACTCGCCACCCGAACAGGCGGCTCTGGTGCCCTCCCTGGTGGTCGGGGACCGCAGCGGGATCACCAAGGAACTCACCGAGATCTTCCGCGCCACATCGCTGAGTCACCTGCTCGCCGTCAGCGGCTCGAACCTGACACTGCTGCTGGGTGTGCTGTTGTTCCTCGTGCGGTCCCTGGGGGTTCGCGGCTGGGCGATTAGGGGCATCGCGGCCGGGGGAGTGGCGTTGTTCGTGCTGGTGTGCAGGGCCGAACCCTCCGTACTGCGGGCGGCCGCCATGGGGCTCATCGTCCTGCCAGCCGCGGGAATCGGGCGCGGCAGGAGCAGCATCCGTAACCTGAGTATCGCGGTCCTCGTCCTGTTGCCCCTGGATCCCTGGCTGGCGCGTTCCTGGGGATTCGCGCTCTCCGCGGCGGCCTGTCTCGGCATCAGCCTGGGAGCGGAACCACTTGCCGGAATCATGGCGGGCTGGGCTCCCGCCTGGTTCGCCGAGGCCGTCGCGGTGCCCCTGGCCGCCCAGCTGGCCACGGTTCCCCTGACGACGGCGCTGTCCGGTCAGGTGTCGGTGGTCGGGGTGATCGCCAATGCCCTGGCGGGTCCCTTCGTCGGTCCCGCCACCGTGCTCGGACTGGCCGCCACCGTCCTGATCTGGGTCCCACCGGTCGCCGCAGCGGTGGCATGGGCGGCCGGTTGGGTGGTGCAACCCATCCTCTGGATCGCCCACCTCGGCGCTGCAATGCCGGGGGCCGTCCTCGAATGGCCCACCACCCCACTCGGGATACTGACCAGCGCCCTGCTGGCGGGGGCGGTCGCGGTGCTGGCCCGGGCCGGGTTCCGGCGGCGGGCGGGTTTCCTGCTGCTGGCCCTCGGGCTGCTGCTCGCGGGGTGGATCCGTCCGGTCCCGTTGGACTGGCCGGGACGGTGGCAGGCGGTTTTCTGCGACGTCGGCCAAGGAGACGCCACGGTGCTGCGGGCAGGTGGAGCAACGGCGGTCCTGGTGGACACCGGACCGGAACCCGGCCCCACCCTCGCCTGCCTGGAATCCCTGGGTATCGAACGCGTCCCGCTGCTGGTCCTGACCCACTTCCACGCGGATCACATCGGGGGAACGGAGGCCGTTTTGTCCCGGTTCCATCCGGAACTGGTGCTGGTCAGCCCGCTGCGTTCCCCCGGTTTCGCGGCGGCATCCGTCGAGGCCGCGGTGGAGGCGCACGGGGCGCGCCTGCTCGTGGCGGAACCGGGGCAGCGCATGAGGGTGGGGGAGGTGGACTGGGTGACGGTCTCGGCCTGGCAGCCGGGCGGGACGTCCGTCGCCGGGGAGAACGAGAGCTCGGTTCAGAACGACTCCTCCGTCGTGGGAATCGCGGAGGTCTCGGGCATGCGGATCCTGCTGCCGGGGGATGCGGAACCCGGCGGGCAGGAACAGGCGATCCGGAGGGCCCGGAACCTGGGTATCCCGCTGTCCGTGCACGTCCTGAAGATCCCCCACCACGGCTCCTCCCGGCAGTCCCCGGAATTCCTGGAGGCCTCGTCGGCGCAGCTGGCGGTGGCGAGTTGTGGACTGGGAAACGACTACGGGCACCCGAGCCCCAAAACCTTGAGCAGGGTGGCCGCGCTGGGCATGGCGGTGGCGCGCACCGACACGGAGGGCAGCATCGCGGTCTCCCCGGGTGATGACGGGCGACTCGGTGTGCGTCGCTGGCGTGGCTGATGTCGGGGCCAGCTGGCATGCTGGGCCCGTGAACAGTTTCGGACGCACCCTGCTCGTCACCGGGTCGGAATCGCTGCTGGCCGCCCGCGCCATCGACGACAGGCGCCGGGCCGCCCTGGCGGAGCAACCCGATGCCGAGGTCAACCGGATCTGTGGGGCGGAACTGGCCGATTCCATGCTCTCGGAGGTTACGGGGGGTTCCCTGTTCTCGAACCACATCATCGCCATCATCGACGACGTCGGTTCCACCCCACCCGATGTCGTCGACACCCTGGTGGCCCTGGCGAAGAACCCCGGCGACGAGCTGTGCCTGATCCTGTCGCACGAGGGTGGGAACAAGGGCAGGGGGCTGATCGACAAGCTGAAGAAGGCCAGGATCGAGACGATCGCCGTGGCGGCCCCCAAACCCTGGGAGCTGCCTAAGTTCTGCGTGGAGGAGGCGCGGTCCCGGAAGGTGAAACTCTCCCAGGACGCGGCCGGGGCGCTCGTGGCGGCGGTCGGGAACGACCTGAGGGCGCTCACCTCGGCGGTGGCGCAGCTCGCCTCCGACGCCGACGGGGCGCCGGTGGATGAGACCATGGTGCGGAAGTACTTCGCGGGCCGGGCGGAGGTCACCTCGTTCGCGGTCGCCGACGCCGTGCTGGCCGGTGACGCGTCGCTGGCGCTGGAGCGTCTCCGCTGGGCCCTCGGCTCCGGCGTGGCCCCGGTGCTGATCACCTCCGCCATGGCCGGTGCTTTCCGCGGGATGGGCAAATACCTGGAGGCGCGGGGGAGCGGCGCCGATCTGGCCCGGCGAATCGGGGTGCCACCGTTCAAACTGAAGGAGTACCAGCGCACATCCCGGAACTGGCAGCCAGCCGGGGTGGCCGCCGCCATCGGGATCGTCGCCCGGGCCGACGCGGACGTCAAGGGTGCGGCCACCAACCCGGACTACGCGCTTGAACGCATGGTGCTCGGCATCCTCCGGCAGAGACGAACCTGAAACCCCGCGGGTTCAGCGTTTCCGGTACAGCCTCTTGGACTGGAACACCGGCTCGCACGTGACATAGGCCCCCAGACTGCGCAGGATGGCCTCGTCCACGGGGCCGAGGATCACGGTCGAGTGGACGTCGCAGCCCCGGATGTTGTGAAGTTCCGCCAGCGCGCGGCGGGCGAAGTCGCTGTGGGTGGCGCTGACGGACAGGGCGATCAGGACCTCATCGGTGTGGAGCCGGGGATTCCGGCTGCCCAGATGTTTCGTCTTCAGCGTCTGGATGGGTTCGATGGTCTCGGTGGCCAGCAGTTTCACATCTGGATCGATGCCGGCCAGGGCCTTCAGGGCGTCCAGGAGCATCGCGGAACAGGCTCCCAGCAGCGGTGAGGTCTTGCCCACGATGATCTGGCCGTCGGGAAGCTGGATCGCTGCGGCCGGTCCCTTGGTGGCCTTCTGCTTCTCCAGCGCGGGAAGCACCACCGGGCGGTCCTCGCTGGAGATCTGCAGTTTGCTCATCAACAAGGCGATGCGGTCCGACTGGATCGGTTCCGACTGGTCCCGGTGCTCCGCGGTGAGGGCCTTGAAGTAGCGGCGGATCACCTCCTGCCGGGAGGCCTCCCGGCACACCTCGTCGTCGCTGATGCACATGCCCGCCATGTTGACCCCCATGTCGGTGGGCGACTGGTACGGGGATTCGTCGAGAAGCTGCTCGAACAGGCGTTTCAGCACGGGGAAGATCTCGATGTCGCGGTTGTAGTTGACCGTCTGTTCCCCGTAGGCCGCCAAGTGGAAGTGGTCGATCATGTTCACGTCGTCGAGGTCCGCGGTGGCGGCCTCGTAGGCGATGTTCACCGGATGGTCAAGGGGAAGATTCCAGATCGGGAAGGTCTCGAATTTCGCGTAGCCGGAGCGGATGCCCCGCTGGTGGTCGTGGTAGAGCTGCGACAGACAGGTGGCCATCTTGCCCGACCCCGGGCCGGGGGCGGTCACCACCACCAGGTCGCGTTCGGTCTCGATGTACTCGTTGTGGCCGTACCCCTCCGGGGAGACGATGCGTGTCACGTCGTGCGGGTAACCCGGGATCACGTAGTGCCGGTAGACCTTGATGCCGAGCCGCTCCAGTTTCCGTTTGAATGCCGCGGCCTGCCGGTTGTCGTTGGACCAGTGGGAGATGACCACGCTCCCCACATAGAGGCCATAGGAGCGGAAGGCGTCGATGTGGCGCAGCACATCATCCTCGTAGGAGATCCCGAGATCGGCGCGGACCTTGTGGCGGGAGAAGTCCCGGGCGTTGACCACCACCACGATCTCCACCTCGTCGGCGAGGCCGGCCAGCATCACGATCTTGTTGTCCGGGGTGAAACCCGGCAATACACGGGAGGCGTGCATGTCGTCGACGAGTTTCCCCCCGAACTCCAGGTAGAGCTTGCCCCCGAACTGCCGTCGCCGGGCCTCGATGCGTTCCCCCTGGAGAGTCAGGTATTTTTCCCTGTCGAATCCAACTTTGTGCATTGTTCCCCGTTCGTTTGTGACTGCCGAAGCATACGCGAAACAGCGCCCGGACCACCGAGTGGGTCCGGGCGCTGGGCTGGCCCTTGCGGCCTGGGCTCAGTCGAGGGTGTTGACGGTGAGGCTGATCGCCGACTTGCGGTTGGCAGCCTGGTTCGCGTGAATGACGCCCTTGGTGACGGCCTTGTCCAGGGCGCGGTTGGCGACCCGGGAGAGCTCGACAGCCTTGGCCTTGTCGCCCTCGGCGACCGCGGCGCGGAAGTTGCGCACGTGGGTGCGCAGCTCCGACTTGATGGCCTTGTTGCGCTGGCGTGCTTTCTCGTTGGTCTTGATGCGCTTCTTCTGGGACTTGATGTTTGCCACTTGGGCTTGCCTCACTAGTCTGGGTTACTCGGTATTCTGGGTGCGTTGTGATGACGCGACGGTCCAGACTAGCGGAGCCCCGGGGCGGCCGCAAAATCTTGACCCCACCCGGCCCGGTCGCGTCGGGCTCGTGCCCAGGAGCCCACTCGTGAGAAGATGACTCGTCCCGCTCCCGGCCCTTGAAGGAGGATGAATGCCCGCCCCCGGCAGGACCGATCCGGCGATCATCCGTAATTTCTGCATCATCGCGCACATCGACCACGGCAAATCGACGCTGGCCGACAGGATGCTGCAACTGACGAAGGTGGTGGACGAGCGCGCCATGCGGGCGCAGTACCTGGACCGCATGGACATCGAACGCGAACGGGGCATCACCATCAAGTCGCAGGCGGTGCGGATGCCGTGGAGCGTCGACGGGGTCGAACACGTCCTCAACATGATCGACACCCCCGGGCACGTCGACTTCACCTACGAGGTTTCGCGTTCCCTGGCGGCCTGCGAGGGTGCCGTCCTGCTGGTGGACGCGGCCCAGGGGATCGAGGCGCAGACCCTAGCCAATCTGTACCTGGCGCTGGAGGCCGACCTTCACATCATCCCGGTGCTGAACAAGATCGACCTGCCCGGCGCGAACCCGGAAAAGTACGCCGCCGAACTGGCCGGCATCATCGGCTGTGACGAGTCGGAGGTGCTCAAGGTCTCGGCGAAAACCGGCGTCGGTGTCGCCGAGCTGCTGGACCAGATCGTCGCCCAGATCCCCGCTCCGGTCGGGAACCCCGAGGGGCCTGCTAGGGCCCTGATCTTCGACTCCGTCTACGACACCTACCGCGGTGTGGTCACCTACGTCCGCGTGGTCGACGGGGAACTCAGCCATCGCGAACGCATCCTCATGATGTCCACAAGGGCCGAACACGACCTTCTCGAGGTGGGGGTGATCTCCCCGGAACCGAAGAAATCCGACGCTCTCGGTGTGGGTGAGGTGGGATATCTGATCACCGGCGTCAAGGATGTGCGGCAGTCGCGGGTGGGTGACACCATCACCGGGGCGGCGCGTTCCGCCATGCAGGACCTCGGCGGCTACCGGCACCCCAACCCGATGGTCTACGCGGGCCTGTACCCGATCGACGGTGACGACTTCAACGAGCTGCGCGAGGCCCTGGAGAAACTCCAGCTCAACGACGCTGCCCTCACCTTCGAGCCCGAGACCTCCGGTGCTCTCGGTTTCGGGTTCCGCGTCGGTTTCCTGGGGTTGCTGCACATGGAGATCGTCCGGGAACGCCTGGAACGCGAGTTCAACCTCGATCTGATCTCCACCGCGCCGAACGTCGTCTACCGCGTCGTCATGGAGGACGGCACCGAACACACCGTCACGAACCCGTCGGAATACCCGGCGGGGAAAATAGCGGAGGTCCACGAACCGATGGTTCGCGGAACCATCCTCACCCCGGCCGAGTACATCGGCACCATACTGGAGCTGTGCCAGACCCGGCGCGGTTTGCAGCAGGGACTCGACTACCTGAGCGAGGACCGGGTCGAGATCCGCTACGCCCTGCCGCTGGCCGAGATCGTCTTCGACTTCTTTGACGCGCTGAAATCCCGCACCAAGGGATATGCCTCCCTCGACTACGAACCCGAGGGCGAGCAGGTGGCCGATCTGGTGAAGGTGGACATCCTCCTCCACGGCGACCCCGTCGACGCCTTCTCCGCGATCGTTCACAAGGACAAGGCCTACTCCTACGGCCTGAAAATGGCGGGCAAACTCAAGGAACTCATTCCGCGTCAACAGTTCGAGGTGCCGATCCAGGCGGCCATCGGGTCGCGGGTCATAGCCCGGGAAACCATCCGGGCCATGCGCAAGGACGTGCTGGCGAAGTGCTACGGCGGCGACATCTCCCGCAAACGCAAGCTTCTGGAGAAACAGAAGGAGGGCAAGAAGCGGATGAAGATGGTGGGTCGCGTCGAGGTTCCGCAGGAAGCCTTCGTGGCCGCCCTGTCCACATCGGAGACCACCAAGAAGTAAGATCCGGGGCTCATGGACTACCAGGCGATCAACCGGGACAACTGGGACTCTCGCGCCGACGTTCATCTCAGCGCGAGAGGTTACGCCCTTGACAAGGTGGCAGATCTCTCGTGGATCTCCCAAGTGGTTGGCTCTGACCGGCCCCGTCAGTGGAACTGTGCCCTACTGGGAACACACTGAACCGCTGCCGTGGCACGACGAGTATTCCTACACCGGAGGTGAGGCCGGTTCAGCGCAGCCCGGAAGTGGTCAGCCCCTGGACCAGGAAACGCTGCAGGAACAAGAAGACCACCAGCATCGGCAGGATCGCGATCAGCGAACCCATGAAAAGCTCCGGGTAGCGCACGTTCTGACTGGTCATGTACTGGCTGAGCGCCACCTGAACGGTGCGCGTCGCCTCGCGGCCAACCAGCGAGGGCCACAGGAAAGCGTTCCACGACCCGATCAGCACGATCGTCCCGACCGCTGCGACGGTACCCCTGGAATTGGGCACCACGATCCGCCAGAAGGCCGTGAACGGGTTGCACCCGTCCATCAGCGCAGCGTCTTCCAGCTCGGCCGGGAAATCCAGGAAGGCCTGCCGGAACAGATAGGTGGCGAAGGCCGAGAACATGCCCGGGATCACCAGTCCCCGGAACGAGTCGATCCAACCGAACTGTGCAGTGATGATGAACATCGGGACGAACGTGGTGGCCGCGGGCACCATTAGGGTGAACACCGTCAGCCCCAGCACCATTCTCGACAGCCGGTGGGTGAAACGCGCCAGCCCATATCCGGCCATCAGGGAGATCACTACGGTGCCAACCGTCTGCAGGATGGTCATGATCGCCGAGTTCAACAACCCTTTCAACACACCCGTCGAGTCGGAGGACAGCATCGATTCCAGATTGGCCAGGTTGAGCTGGTCGGGCAGCCAGTTCCAGCGGGGAGCGGTGATGTTCTGGTTCGTCGAGAAGGCGTTCCGGACGATCACGTAGAACGGCAGCAGGAAGAGCAGGGCCAGCGCCGTGGCCAATCCGTAACGCAGCGCCGTGACGAGCCGGGAGGATCTCATCCGCGCTGCCTCCCCAACACCCAGTTCTGCAACAGACCGAAAACCACGATGATGCTCGCCAGGATCATCGTCCCGGCACCCCCGACCCCCAGGTCCTGCTGCCCGCCCCCCAGGGCGGTCAGGTACAGGTGCACCAGCGGTGGACGACCGTAGGGCGGGTAGGAGCCGATGGAGCCCAGCAGGTTGTAGAACTCGTCGAAGGCCTGGAAGGCCCCGATCAGCAGAAGCATGATCACCGCTGCCGAGGTGGCGCGCAGCTGAGGGAGGGTGATGTGACGCAGCATCCGCCAGCCGTGCGCCCCGTCGAGTGCTGCCGCCTCGTAGGTTTCGGGTGGGATGCGTTGCAGGCCTGCGATGAACAGGATCATGTAGAACCCGGCCTGCAGCCACAGGCGCACCGTGACCAGGGCGATCCAGTAAAGGTTGTCGCCACCACCGAGCCAGTTCACCGCATCCCCGCCGAAGGCCCGGATCAAGGAGTTCAACAAACCGAAACGGGTTCCGGAGAAAAACCCGAACCGCCACACCAGGGCCGCAACCACGTAGGAGACCGCGGTCGGGATGAAGAAGGCGGAACGGAAGAAGGCCTGCCCCCACCTCAGCCCGTTCAGCAGCAGCGCCAACCCCAGCGAGCACACGTAGGTGAGCGGCACGATGAACACAGCGAACGCGGCGAACACCAGCAGCGAATCCCGGAACAGGGGATCACCCAGCAGCTGCGCGTAATTGTCGAAACCGACGAAACGCGTCGGGGTGAGCGTTTGGTGGGCCTCGTGGAGGGACAGCCAGGCGCTCCAAAGGATCGGGATGTAGACGAACACCAGCAAACCCAGGGCGAACGGCCCCACGAATACCGGGAACCAGAGTTCCCGGCGCCGGATCAGATTCACCCCTTCAGTTTCGCGAGCTCGGTGGCGGCCAGTTCCGCGAAACCCGCGAAGGCCTGAACCGGGTCCTGACCCTGCACCACCACATTGCTGATGGCCGCGGAATAGGTGTCTCCCAGAGAACCCGACCACATGATGTCGTTGGCGAAGCCATGGCTCCCGACGAACTCGGCGGCCTTGGCCCCGGGACCGGACTGCAATTTCTTGGCCGTGGCCACGAGCGACTTACGGGCCGGGATGTGGGTGCCATAGGAATCGGAGAAGTCCAGCTGCTTGTCGGTCTGATCGATCCAGAGCCACTTCACGAACTCCTTGGCGGCCGCGACGTTCTTGCCCTTGGCGGCGACGCAGGAACCAAAAGCGCCGAACGGCACGGCGACCCGTCCCTTCGCGCCGATGGCGGGGAACGGCAGCACACCGACGTCGTCGCCGTGGGCGGCGATGATCTCGGGCAGTGACCACAAACCACCCCACTGCATCGCCGTCTCGCCGTTGATGAAGGCGGCACCGGAGAACCATTCGGCCGAGGCGGCCTTCAGCAATCCGTTGGACTGGTAGAAGTCCCTGTAGGCGGAGAGGGCTGTGTAGAAATCATCGGTCAGGAAGGCCGCGGCGGTGCGTTCCGCATCGAGCTGGTCGTGGCCTGAGGCCCAGATCAGCAGAGGCCCCAGCACATCCACCCCGCCCTTGTTGCCGGCGAAGAACCCACCCATGTCCGAGGTGGCAACGGCATTCGCCGCCTTCACCAGGTCATCGAAGGTCGCAGGGGCGGCCACCCCCGCGGCCTGCAGCAGGGAGGGCCGGTAATAGAGAAGCTGCATGTCGATGGTCTGCGGGATGCCGTGGATCTTCCCGTCGAAGGTGAAACGCTTGATGACGGCCTCGTTGAAGTCATCACGCACCGGGGCGATCAGCGCAGTCAGGTCCTCCAGCTGCCCGGAACGGATCATGTCGAGGGAACCGCCCTGCTCCACCTCGAACACATCGGGAACGTCGTTGGTGAGCAACTGGGCCGCGAGAATGCTTCCGTAGTCACCGGGATTCCATTTCACATCGACTTTCGCGGCGGTGTACTCGGCGGCGTAGCGTTCGACTGCCTCCTTCACCCCTTCCTCCCCGTACTGGTGGTACCACTGGGTCAGGGTCGGGCCGCCACCCGACGACTCTTTGCCGCCGAGCCCGGTGTTGGAGCCACAGGCGCTGAGGGCGGCCGCCGCGGCGAGGCCGCCAAATCCGAGGACGCTTCGACGAGTCAGGTTCATGCCCAAAGTCTTTCACCAAACGCCCCCGGTTTGGGGCAGGGGAGGGAATTTGAGCACTGTATATTTTCCCGGTGGCCAATCAGCTGCCTGCCGGAGACCCGGTGCCCCCCGACGGGACCCTGCCAGGTTCCGCGCTGGCCGAGCTGCCGGAACGGTCGTTCTCCGTCTACCTGCACGTTCCCTTCTGCCGCAGCCGCTGCGGGTACTGCGACTTCAACACCTACACCGCATCCGAGCTGCGGGGCATGTCCACGGACGACTACCTCACGGCGGCGCTGCAGGAGATCGATCTGGCCGCCCGGGTTCTCGGGGACGGGGCACCCGAGGCTGACACGGTCTTCGTCGGCGGCGGCACCCCGACCATGCTTCCGGCGGCGGAGCTGTCGCGGCTCCTGGACGCCGTCCGGGAGCGTTTCGGCCTGGCCCGCGACGCCGAGATCACCACCGAGGCCAACCCCGAGACCGTGACCCCGGAATACCTCCGACGACTCAGGGAAGCTGGTTTCACGCGAATATCGCTGGGAATGCAGTCAGCGGTGCCGCACGTCCTGGAGGTCCTGGAACGGGCACACACCCCGGGACGCGGCATCGATGCGGCACGCTGGGCCCACCAGGCAGGCTTCGAACACATCAGCCTGGACCTGATCTTCGGGACCCCGGGTGAATCCACGGCCGACTGGAAGGAGAGCCTCGAAGCGGTGGCCGCGGCACCCGTCGACCACGTATCCGCCTACTCCCTCATCGTGGAGCAGGGAACCCGCCTGGCGATGCGGGTCCGCAGGGGAGAGGTGCCGATGCCGGACGACGACGAACTCGCCGAGAAATACCTGATGACCGAGCAACACCTGACGGCGCTGGGATTCCGCAACTACGAGACCAGCAACTGGGCCCGCGGCCAGGCGGCGCGCTGCCGGCACAACCTGGCCTACTGGCGGGGCGGGAACTGGTGGGGCATCGGGCCGGGTGCCCACAGCCACATCGGGGGAGTCAGGTTCTGGAACCGCAAACACCCGCGCAGCTACGCGGCCGTCCTGGCCAACGGCCACACCCCGGCTCAGGGCAGAGAGGCGCTGTCTCCGGAGGATCGCCGGGTGGAGCGGGTGATGCTCGAACTCCGGCTGGCCGAAGGGCTGCCCCTGGGGGTGCTCACCGAAACCGAATCCGCCCGGGTCGACGGGATCGTCGCCGAAGGGCTGGGTGTCGTGGCGGATGGCCGGCTCGCGCTCACCCTGCGTGGCCGGCTCCTGGCCGACGGGGTGGTGCTGCGGCTGCTCGACTGAGCGGCCTTGGCGAACTCCGCGGCCAGGCCCGCCAGGGCGGTTCGCAGGGAGTCGCCGCAAACCACGCGCAGCTCGGCTCCCAGCGAGCGCGCGAGACCGACGAGATGCCAGGCCATGTGGTCGGGGTCGTCGGCCCCCACCCGCAGCGTCGAAACCCCGTCGTGCTCCTCCAACAATTCGAAATGGCGTCCCGGGATCTTCTCCTTCAGGACCCGTGCGGGACAGGTGAGCGTCACCACCGCCTCATGCGGCCAGTGGTCCGGGCGGCGGCCCAGCAGCATGTCGCGGGGGCTGGGTGGGGTGCGGGGAGTGAAGGTGAAGGTCAGCACACGCACCCGGTTCATGCGGTCCAGCCGGAAGATCCGCCAGTCGGCACGCAACCGGTCGAAGGCGATCAGGTACCACTTCCCGGCCTGGGTGAGCAGCTGGGCGGGTTCGACATCCCGCTCGGACTCCTCCCCGTCGCCGCGCACGTAGTTGATCCGCGCCAAGCAGTGATCGCGTTTGGCCTTCGCCAGCGCCGCCAGGGGCCGCCAGGAAATCCCGGGGCGGGTGGCTGGCAACGTCGTCACGGCATCCGAAACCGCCGCGACCTCGGGACGAATCCGCGCGGGCAAAACCTGGTCGAGTTTCGCCAGGGCCCGCAGCGCGGCCTCGCCGATCTGGTCCCTGCCGTCCATGGCGGCCATCCTCAGGCAAGCCGTCAAGGCGATGGCCTCGTCGTCGTCGAGCACCAGCGGGGGCAGGGCGCGGCCACCCGACATGCGGTACCCACCGTCCAGACCCTGCACGCTGTCCACCTGGTAGCCGAGCTCCCGGAGCCTGATGACGTCACGCCGGACGGTTCGCTGCGTGACCCCGAGCCGTTCCGCCAGCTCGGATCCCGTCCACGTGGAGCGGGACTCGAGCAGCCCGAGCAGCCGCAGTACCCGGTGGGTGATCTCGCTCATGACCCAAGCCTCGCACGGGTAGCGGACAGGATCTGTCCGGATTGTGCGGCAACGTTGGTGTCGACCGAATCAAACAGGAGGAAACATGTACTTCCCGGCCATCCACGATGAACGCACCACGCTGCGAAACTACCTGCAGGTGCAGCTGCAGGCCGTCCGGGACGCCGCTCACGGGCTGACCGATGAACAGGCCCGGCGGCAACCCCTGGCCTCGGTGTTCTCCGTCTCCGGGGTGATCAAGCACTGCTCCTACGTCCTGCGCAGCCGGCTCGCGGCGGCCGGTGTCCTGGACGCGAAGCCCGGCTACGAGGACTTCATGGCCAGTTTCACCCCAGACGAGAATGAGGATCTCACCACGCTCCTCGAGGACTACGACAGGCTCTGCGAACAGTACCTGAAGCTGGTGGAGGAGACCGATCTGGATCAGGTGGTGCAGGTCCCGCCCGCTCCCTGGTACGGACGCAACGAATCCGATGAGGCGACCATGCGCTACCTCGTCGTCCACAACCTGGCGGAGTTCGCCCGGCACGCAGGACACGCGGACATCATCCGGGAGCAGATCGACGGCGCCAAGGCCGCGGAACTCAACGCGGCCGTGGAGGGTCGACCCGCCAACAAGTTCGTAACGCCCTGGAAGAAATGACCCGGTCTGATTGGGGGGGGGGGGCGCCGGGAAGCCGGCGTCCCCAACCGGGTCACGGGTGTTGCTCGGCCCAGCGGCCATGGATCGGGGCGAGATCAAAACCCAACAGGACCCGGCCAGAGTGCTTCACGGGTGCGATCCCTCACCCCTCACGCATGATCGGGGGGTGGAGGCCGCCCGCGGTTCCTGCGCGGTAGAGGGCAGCGGGTCTTCCTCGACCGCCGCTGCGGGTTCCGCACTCGATGACGAATCCCCGCGAGCCCAGAACCTTGCGTGAGAAGTTCCGGGCGTCGACCTCGATGCCCCAGGCCGCCTCGTAGACCCGCCGCAGCTCGGTCATGGTGAACCGGGGTCCGCAGAACCGGGTCGCCACCGTCGTGTATTCCAGTTTCGCCCGGGCGCGTTCGATCCCGGTCCGGAGGATCTCGTCGTGATCGAAGGCCAAGGAGGGCAGGTCATCGACCGGGCACCAGCGGGCCCCGGACGCATCCGACCCGGGAGTCAGGCCGCCGAGGGATGCGGCCAGAGCGAGGTGGGCGACCGAGACCACGCGGCCTCTCGGGTCGCGCCCGGGTTCGCCGAAGGTGGCGAGCTGTTCCAGGTGGGTCGCGTCGAGACCCAGGCCGGTTTCCTCCACCAGCTCGCGCCGGGCCGCGTCCATCACCGACTCCTCGGGCAGGACGAAACCGCCCGGCAGGGCTTGTTTCCGCTCGTACGGGGGGATGCCCCGCTCGACCAGGGCCACCTGCAGACGACCGTCCGCGATGGTGAGCACGACGATGTCGACGGCGACGGTCATGACGGGAAGTTCCATGCACCAAGATTAACGTCAAATTGACAGGATCTCCAGAAGTCTTTATTGTCAGAAGCACATTAAATCAGGAGGTTCCAATGGCCACCATTCATCGCTACCCGTTCTTCTCCCACGCCACCAGCTCGGCCACCAGGGCGCTCTTCCAGGGAAGGCGCGGAAAACTGGTCAACCGCGGCGCAGGGGCCTCGTTCTGGTTCCGCCCGCTCGACACCAGCCTCTCCGAGGTGCCGGTCGACGACATGGAGTTCGGGAACATCTTCCGGGTCACCACCTCCGACCGCCAGGAGGTCAGCGTCCAGACCGCGCTCACCGTGCGTATCGCCGCCCCCGAGCTGACCGCCCGGAGGGTGGACTTCGAGATCGACCAGCGAACCGGTGAATGGACCGGCCAGCCCCTGCAGAACCTGCAGAACCGCCTCGCCGAATCCGCGAAACAGTTCGCGGCGGAAGTGGCGGCGCGGGAACCCCTCAGGACGATCCTCGACGACGGGCTGCGGCTGGTTCGCGACGCGATCGCCGAGGGTCTGACCGGGGAAGGCCAGCTCGGTGGCGCCGGCATCGAGGTGATCGGAGTCCGTGTCGTCGCGGTCAGGGCTGATGAGGAGCTCGAACGGGCCCTCCAGACCCGCATCCGGGAGGAGGCGCAGGCGGACGCGGATCGCGCCACCTACGACCGGCGGGCGCAGGCGGTCGACCGGGAGCGGGCCATCAAGGAGAACGAACTGAACAACCGCACCGAACTGGCCCGCCGCGAGGCCGAGCTCGTGGAACTCCAGGGAATGAACGAACGCCGCCGCACCGAACAGGAACTCGAACGCGACCGGCTCCGCAACGAGGCCGAAGCGGCGAACAGGCGACTCCGGGTGGAGGCCGAGGCCGACGAGGTCACCCTGATGGCCGAGGCCAGGGCCGGTGAGGTGACCCGGATGGCGGAGGCGGAGAACACCGCCCTCCAGGCCAGGCTGGCGGCGTTCTCCGCAGGGGAGCCGGCCGCGGTGCTGGCCGCCGTGGCCCCGGAGGTGCTGTCCGCGTTGCCGAGGATCGACTCGCTCACGCTCACCCCCGACCTGCTCGCCGGCGGGGTTTCCAAGCTCCTCGCGGAGGTCCGGGGATGAGCGCGCCGCGCCTCGTCGTCGTGCATCGGCGCACCCGGCTGGCCGAGCTGCTCGAGGTTCACTCCACGCTCGGTGCCGTCGAGTTCTTCCTGAGCGGCCGTGGGCTGGGGATCGAGGCCCTGCGGGCCGCCGACGAGGCGCAGCGGCGAACGCTCGACGCCGTCTCGAACGCGGTCCCGGCCCAGTGGCGTCACGCGGAGGTCGAGCGGGGGCAGCTCTCCCGGTTCCTCTTCGAACCCGATGACCTGGTGGTCGTGGTCGGGCAGGACGGCCTGATTCCCAATGTCAGCAAATACCTGCGCGACCAGCCGGTGCTCGGCATCGGCCCGGGCACGCCGGGGGTCCTGTGCCGTCACTCGCCCGGGGACCTGCGGGACCTGCTGGCGGGTCGAACCAGACCGGAAACCGAGGTTCGGACGATGGTCGAGGCGATCGTCGACGACGGGCAGCGGCTCCGGGCCCTCAATGAGATCTTCGCCGGGGACCGCGGCCACCAGTCGGCGCGCTACGACCTCAGGATCGGGAAACGCGCGGAGACGCAGTCCTCCTCCGGAGTGGTGGTGGGGACCGGGACCGGTGCCGGCGGATGGCTGGCATCGCTGTGGGGGCAGAACCGCCCCGGTTTCGGCCTGCCGGGGGCCACCTCCGGTGAACTCGCCTATTTCGTGCGGGAGGCCTGGCCGTCGGAGACCACCGGCACATCCCTCACCGCAGGGCTGCTCCCGGAGGGGGAGGGGCTGGAGCTCTCGGCCCGCTCCGCCCTCGTGGTCTTCGGAGACGGCATCGAACGCGATTTCCTGCGCCTCGAATGGGGACAGGGGCTGACCGTGCGGAAGGCCGAGGGGGGACTGAAACTCATGTGCCTGAAGTAGATTCTCTTCATGATGAATCGCCCTGTAGCCCTCGTGACCGGAGCAACCCGCGGCATCGGCCGTGCCATCGCATTCGAGCTCTCCTCGACGCACCGGATCCTGGTGGGTGGCCGCGACGCCACCCGGGTCGGGGAGCTGGTCGCCGAACTGGATGACGCGGCGCCCTTCGCCTGTGATCTGACGGACGAGGACGCGGTCGCCGCGGCCTGTGCCGGGATCGGACAGCTGAACGTGCTGGTCCACTCCGCCGGCATCGGGCGCTCGAACGACATCGGAACCGCATCCCGGGCGCTCTGGCGCGAGGTCTTCGAGACGAATGTGTTCGCCGTCGCCGATCTCACCCGTCTTCTCCTGCCCGCCCTCGAGGCCACCCGGGGGATCGTGGTGGCAATCAACTCCGGGGCCGGGTTCTTCTCGAGCCCCGGCGGGGGAGTCTATGCCGGATCCAAGTTCGCCCTGCGGGCGCTGACCGACGCCCTGCGCGAGGAGATGCGCGGAAAGGTGCGGGTCTGCTCCATCCATCCGGGGCGGACCGACACCGACATGCAGCGTGAGCTGCAGGCGGCAATGGGCAATGAACACTACGACGGTGCGCGCTACGTTGCGCCCGAATCGGTGGCGGCTGCCGTGCGGCTGGCCGTCGACACCCCGGACAACGCCACCATCGAGCAGCTGAGTATCCGCCCCAGCGTTTCCTGAGCCGGCTTCGCCGCGCCCCTGTCCGGGCGGCGCCGTGCGTCGGTCCCGGTGACTTGACTCACACCACCGCTGTGCTAGTGTATTAAGCACTTAATACGGCAAGACGGAGGATGCATGGATTTCGATGCCAGTCGCCCGATCTGGCTCCAGCTCCGAGAGGAGTTCACCAGACGGATCGTCATCGGGAGATGGCCTCCGGGCAAGCAGATCCCCGGGGTCCGGGAGCTCGCGGTCGAACTCGGGGTAAACCCGAACACCGTCCAGCGAACCCTCGCCGAGCTGGAGCGCGACGGCCTGTGCCGCTCGGAGAGAGCGGTGGGGCGGTTCATCACCGATGACGCGGAACGCATTTCCCGGCTCCGGTGCGACCTGGCGGCGGGAGCGGCGGACGAGTTCACAACCCGGGTGAAGGGTTTCGGGCTGACCGAGGCCGAAGCCGTGGCACTGATCACAGAAAGGTGGAACCAGCAATGAATGAGGGCGGCCCCAGGGGCAACGGGCCACTGATCGAGGTCCGCGGCCTGAACAAGAACTTCGGGCCGGTCCCGGCGCTCGCGGGTGTGGACCTGGAACTCGCGGGCGGGCAGGTCGTCGGTCTGCTCGGGGAGAACGGATGCGGCAAGACCACGCTGCTGAAGGTACTGGCCGGGGTCATGCAGGACCACGCCGGGCATGTGAGGATCGCGGGCAGGCGACTGGGTCCCGAAACAAAGGCGTGTGTGAGTTTCCTGCCCGATGCCAGTTATCTGAAGGACTCGGCCACCGTCTCGCAGTGCATCAAGATGTTCTCGGACTTCTTCTCGGATTTCCGGGCCGACAAGGCCAGCGACATGATCAAGTTCTTCGGCCTCGCAGAGGACATGAAACTGAAGCAGATGAGCAAGGGCATGCGTGAGAAGGCACAGATCGCCCTGGCCATGTCGCGCGACGCCAGGGTCTTCCTGCTCGACGAACCCATCTCCGGGGTCGACCCGGCCGCGCGAGACGTGATCCTCAAGGGAATCGTGCGCAACCTGGAGGCGGACGCCCTGGTCCTCATCTCAACCCACCTCATCCACGATCTCGAAGCGGTCCTCGACGCCGTCGTCATGATGCGCCACGGCAAGGTCCTGTTGACCGGGCAGGTGGACGATCTCCGCGCCGAACACGGGCTGTCCATCGACGCGCTCTTCCGAAAGGTCTACTCATGGTCCGCACACTGATCAAACACGAGGTCCTCCGCACCGGCCCCATGGTGGGCCTGATCCTCGGCGTGGGCACCCTGGTGCTGCTGGGATCGGGATTCCTGACCCATCTCAATGTTCCCGTGGTTTCCGTGGTGTTCGGGGTTTTCGGCCTCTTCCTCGTCGGGGGCATGTGGCCCTTCGTCCAGCTGGTCCTCGCGGTCGATTTCTGGCGCACATCCTGGGGGAGGATGGGATACCTGACCCACAGCCTCCCGGTCAGGGGTTCGGCGATCCTCGGCGCGCGACTGGTCTGGGGTGCCGCGGTTCAGGTGATCGCCCTGGCGTGGACGGTGTTGGCCTCGCTCGCGATGGCCTACCTGGGCGGCCCGGTCTTCCAGGGAGACGGGCCGGCCATGGAGGAGGCGATCCCGCGGTTCCTGGCCTCGCTGGGTGAGCTGCTGCCCTGGTGGCAATGGGTGTTGGTGGTGCTGCTGGCCCTGTTCCTGGGCTGGTTCTACCTCGTCACGTTCTACTTCGCCGCCACGATCGGCAGCGATCCGAAACTGGCCGGGCTCGGCTTCGTGGGGCCGATTCTGGCCTGGATCGCCAGCTATCTGGTGACCAGCATCCTGTGCTTCGGGGCGATCTTCCTTCCCATAGGTCTGACATATGCGGGCGGGGGCCTGGAACTCGGTCTCGTGGACACGCTGCACGCCTACCAGGTGCAGGAGAACAACATCATCCCCCTCGGTTGGGTGGTCGCGATGGTGGTTCTTGCTGCGGCCTTCATCCCGTGGATGGTCCACAACTGGAATCGCAGGATCTCGCTCCGGTGAACCCAGAACCCCCTGGCCCCGGTCGTGTCCAGACGCGGCCGGGGCCCGCCGCGTCTATCGTGTGGCGAATGGATCGGTACCGTGACGACGTGCTGCGCCCCGGCTGGCAGAGGGCCCACCTGAAGAAAACCCGTGACGTTCCCGTCGAGAAGGATCTCGTGGTCGAGTTCGACGACTTCTGCGGGGCCGTGGTCGGTTGGGAGAACGGCATCGTCGTGCTGGAGGACCGCAAGGGGAAGAAACGCAGCTTCCCCCTCGGACCGGGATTCCTGCTCGAGGGGGAACCGGTGGCCCTCCGCCCACCCCTGCGGACCGCGGCCCCGAAACCCCGCTACACCGCCTCCGGGTCCCGGGCATCGGAAACCCCGGAACCGGCGAGGGTGGCGCTGCCGTCCCGCATCTACGCCGAGGGACGCCACGACGCCGAACTGGTGGAGAAGGTCTGGGGCGACGACCTGCGCCACGTGGGGGTGGTGGTGGAATATCTGGGTGGCATCGACGATCTGCCCGCCATCGTCGCCGAGTTCAACCCCGGTCCGGGGCGCCGGCTGGGGGTGCTGGTCGACCACCTGGTGGCGGGCAGCAAGGAATCACGGATCGCGAAACAGGTGGCCCGAGCCGGATACCGCGACCACGTGTTCGTCACCGGACACGAGTTCATAGACATCTGGCATGCCATCAAACCCGAACGCATCGGGCGCAAGGCATGGCCGCAGGTTCCCAGGGACCAGGACTTCAAGAAGGGGACCCTCAAGGCCCTGGGCCTGCCCCACGCCGACCAGGCCGACATCGCGCGGGCGTGGCGGGCGATGCTCGCCCGGGTGCGGACCTGGCGTGATCTCGAACCCCAGCTGAACCAGCGCATGGAACTGCTGATCGATTTCGTCACGCAGGATCACCTCGACCTTGGATAGTGTGGCCCCATGGACACCGCAGCCATCCTGGAGTTGATCAAGGAGACCGCCGAAGAGGTCATCAATCCCCGGTTCCGGGCGCTGGAGCGGGCGGACGTGGAGGCGAAGACATCGCCGGATGACCTGGTCACCATCGCGGACAGGGAGGCCGAGAACCTCCTCTCCTCCGCATTGCGCCGGATCCACCCGGACGCCCTGGTGATCGGGGAGGAGGCGGTGTTCGCCAACCCGGAGCTGCGCCGGAAACTTCCCGGAGCCGAGCATGCCTTCGTCATTGACCCGATCGACGGAACCCGCAATTTCGTCGAGGGACGCCAGGAACACGGGGTGATGCTGGCTGAGACCCGAAACGGGATCACCACCCGGGGATGGATCTGGCAGCCGAGAACCGGTCGCGGGTACGTCGCCGAGAAGGGCGCCGGGGTGCGCCTCAACGACGAGCCGATCACCCCGGAACGACACGACCGGCCACCTCTCGGGGCCTCGTCCAAGACCCACGTCCAGGGGTTCACCGGGGACGGTGAACTTTCCCCGGTGGTCCGTTCCCTCTTCGCCTGCGCGTTCGACTACCCGAGGGTGCTGCACGGGGAACTCGACTTCATCCATTACACCAAGGTGATGCCGTGGGACCATCTGGCGGGATCGCTGATGGTGGTCGAGAGCGGCGGGGTTTCCAGGACCATGGACGGCACCGACTACACGGCGGCCAGCGAGGCCAGCGGCCTGCTGGTCGCCCGCGACCCCGGGGTCTGGGAGACCGCCCACCGGTGTCTGGCCGGGATGTTCGGCTGATCAGACCAGCGGCAGGTGCCGCCTGGGCACGATCCCCTTCTCGGCCAACCCCCGGTAGACCAGGGGCAACACGACCCGCATCGTGTCCTCACCGAAGGGCCAGTCCGCGGATCCAAGGGCATCCTCCAGCGCCACACCCCGGTACACGAGGTTCTCGACCGTACCCTGGACCATGGCGATCTCGGCCCGCTGCCGGAAACAGAACTCCCGGTCCACCGTCAACGCATCCCCGGTGGGCGGGGCGTGCCCGGGAACGAAACGTGTCGTCTCGGTGGAGGCCCCCATCACGTCGTCGAGGACCTTCGGCCAGCTGCCGATATCGGAGGCGGGCCCGAACTGGGGATCGCCTGCGCTCTCGATGAGATCGCCCATGAAAATGACATCCTCCCCGGGAACCACCACGACGATGTCTGCCCGGGTGTGCGCGGGACCCAGATGGAGCATCTCGAGACGAACACCCCCCAGGTCCAGGAATTTCGCCAGGGAGAACGTCTCATCCGGTGCCGGCAGCCGCGAGAGCTCGATGGCTGCCGCGGCATCCAGTACCTCGGCCTCCGGGTCGCGGAGCAGGTCCTCGTGGGCGATTGAGGTGATCCCCACCATCCCTGCCAGGCCGAACCAGTGGTCGTGATGCGGGTGGGTGACCACCACGTGGCTGACGGGCACCCCGGCGAGGCCGCGGGCCTGCTCCAGCAGCGCCGCGCCCTGCTCGGGGGTGGAACCGCAGTCGATCAGGGCGGCCCGCTGTTCACCGGCGACCAGGCCTACGCTCACCCCGTGGGGCTGGAGGACACAGAGGTGGATGGCGGGGCTCACGGATTGCCACGCACCGATGGACGACTTGTTCATGGGCCGAGATTACAGCTGCGGGCCGGATCCTCCGGCGTGCTCTACACTGGCACTCGCATGCTTCGAGTGCCAATGAGGAGGTGACCATGCTCGACGAGCGGAAGATGCAGGTGCTGCGCGCCATCGTCACGGACTACGTGGCAAGCCGGGAACCGGTTGGTTCCAAGGCCCTCGTGGAGCGACACCAGCTCGGGGTCTCCCCGGCGACGGTACGCAACGACATGGCCGTCCTCGAGGAGGAGGGCTACATCGCCCAGCCTCACACCAGCGCCGGGCGCATCCCCACCGACAAGGGTTACCGGCTCTTCGTCGACAAGCTCGCCACCATAAAACCGCTTTCGGCGGCGGAGCGGAGAGCGATCAACGCCTTCATGGCCGGCGCCCTGGATGTCAACGACCTGGTCGCCCGCACCGTCCGTCTGCTGGCCCAGCTGACCCACCAGGTCGCGATCGTGCAGTATCCCTCAACGCAACGCAGCACCATCGCCCACGCCGAACTGGTGCAGCTGACCCCGGGACGGCTCCTCGTCATCGTGGTCAGTTCCACGGGCCGGGTGGACCAGCAGCTCCTGGAGCTTCCCGGCCTGGATGTGGAGGCGGTGCACTTGGCCAACCTGAGGCTCAGGGAAGCCGCCATCGGTCACACCGCGGCCGACGCCGCGAACCGCATGGTCGTCGCCCTGGATGAGCTCGACCCGGCACGGCGCGCCCAGCTCAACCCGGTGTTCGCCGTCGCCCTCGAGCTGCTCGGGGCCGAGCCCACCGCCCAGGTCCTGGTGGCCGGCGTGCCCAATCTCGCCGGACACTCCTTCACCACGGGGCTTCGTCCGCTGCTGGAGGCGCTGGAGGAACAGGTGGTGCTGCTCCGCCTCCTCGACGAGGCCGCCAGCGACGACGTCACGGTGCGGATCGGGGCCGAGAACACCGCTGAGGGGTTCAAATCGACATCCCTGGTCGCCACGGGCTACTCGGTCGGCAGCGAACGCGCCGCCTCACTCGGGGTGGTCGGCCCCACCCGCATGGACTATCCCTCCACCATCGCATCCGTACGCGCCGTGGCGCGATACGTGAGCCGTATCCTCACGGAAGGCTGAGCATTGAGCAAGGACTACTACGACATCCTCGGGGTCGACGAGGACGCCACGACTGAGCAGATCAAGAAGGCCTACCGCCGCAAGGCCATGAAGGTGCATCCGGACGTGGCCCAGGGTGAGGATGCCGCCGAGAAGTTCAAGGAACTCAGCGAGGCCTACGAGGTGCTCAGCGATCCCAACAAACGGGCCGTCTACGACCAGGGTGGCGACCCGCTCGGACGCGGCGGTGTCGGGGGAGCGGGTGGTTTCGGAGGCGCGGGTTTCGGCGGATTCGATTTCTCCACCATCATGGACGCCATGTTCGGGGGGCAGGCCGCCGGGCGGGGCCCCCGGTCCCGGGTCCAGCAGGGCCAGAACGCGCTGGTCAGGGCCGGTCTGAAACTCCACGAAGCGGTTTTCGGATGCACGAAGTCCGTCAGGATAGACACCGCCGTGGTGTGCCCCAAGTGCCAGGGATCGGGTGGGGAGGCCGGTTCCAGACCCGTGACCTGCAGCACGTGTCGTGGCCAGGGTGAGGTGACCACGGTGCAGCGCAGCTTCATCGGGGACATCCGCACCGCGCAGCAGTGCCCCACCTGTCAGGGCTTCGGGACGATCATCCCCAATCCCTGCGGGGAATGCTCCGGGGAGGGGCGGGTGCGCAGCTCCCGCGACATCTCCGTGCGCATCCCGGCGGGGGTGTCGACGGGCAACCGGATCCACCTGGAGGGCCGCGGCGAGGTGGGCCGGGGCGGCGGTCCCGCCGGCGACCTGTACGTCGAGCTGGTCGTCGCCGAGCATGAGCGGTTCCGCCGTGACGGTGACAACCTCGAAGTGGTGATGACCCTGCCGATGACCGCTGCCGCTCTGGGCACCAGCGTCGAGCTGGCCACCCTGGAGGCCGAATGGGAGGGCTCGGATGAGGCGGACCGGAAGGTCACCGTCGACGTGCCGGCCGGGACGCAGTCGGGGGCCCGGATCCCGCTCAAGGGCCGGGGCGTGCCCAGGCTGCGCGGGGGCGGTAGGGGTGACCTGGGGGTCACCATCGTCGTCGAGACCCCACGGAAACTGGACGAGAAACAACGCGACCTGCTGCGCCAGCTCGCCGAGCTGCGCGACGAGACCACGGTGGAGGCGAAACATCCCGGTCACAAGGGCGTCAGGGGTTGGTTCAAGGAAACCTTCGGGTGAGCGACGCGCTCTTCCTCGCGCGGTTCGACCAGGTGCGGATCGGCGGGATCGTGGAGGTGACCGGGGACGAGGCCCGGCACGCAGTGGTCGTCAAACGCACGAGGCCGGGGGAAAGCGTGCTGCTGGCCGACGGCGCGGGACGGGCCGTGCGTGGGCACGTCGTCGCCGCGGAGAAGAACCGCCTGGCGGTCGAGGTGACCGAGATCCTGGAATCGCCTCCCCGGGCCCACCGGTTCGTGGTCGCCCAGGCGCTGGCCAAGGGCGACCGTTCGGAACTCGCGGTGGAGATCATGACCGAGTTGGGCGTGGACGAGATCCTCGCCTGGCAGGCGTCGCGTTCCATCGTGCGCTGGCAGGGGGAACGCGGGGCGAAAGCCCTGGGGCGCTGGGCCGCCACCGCGCGGGAGGCCACCAAACAGTCCAGGAGGTTCCGGATCCCCGAGGTCTCGGCCGCAGACACCACCAGGGTGGCGGAGCGGATCAGGGCGGCGGAACTCGCCCTGGTCCTGCACGAGTCGGCGGAGAAAACCCTGTCCCGTGTGAACCTCCCCGAGGCGGGAGAGATCCTGCTGGTCGTGGGCCCGGAGGGAGGTATCAGCCCGGATGAGCTGGAACGTTTCCAGCAGGCGGGGGCGGTGCCGGTGCGGATCAGCGACGGCGTGCTGCGCACCTCCACGGCGGGGGCCATCGCCCTCGGGCAGCTCACGGTTCTGGGGGAGCGCTGAGAATTCATTTCCGGTCCACGAGAACTGCCGCTCGACATCCGGACCGCCACACCCGGGGACATGACGCGGAGCGGAATCCCTTCCCACCCGGGGTGTCCTGACCGGGAATGGCATCAATCAACGTTTGCCGGGCAACGAATCCGCAGGGCCCCGGGGTCGATCCACACCTCCAGTGAACACGCCGCCGGGCGCAGGTCACCGTCCAGGTGAACGGCTCTCGGGATGTCCGACCCGATGAGTACGTGGGCCGTCTCCCAGCGGAGCAGTTTGCCGATGTCACGGCGGGAACGGGTCACTCCCGTGAACAGCACCGGCCACCAGTCCCGCCAGCCGTCAACCCCGAGGTGCATGACGTGCAATCTCCCGTCGTCGGGGCGCGCCCCGGGGAAGAGGGAGGCCGTCGGAACCCTCCCGACATTGCCCGCCAGAACGGTCCACGCCTCGATCGGTTGCCCGTTTATCCGCAGGGGCAACCTGCGGCGTCCCATGGTCCTGAGCCCGGCCCGGATGTAGGCAACCCAGCCGAGCCGCTGCTTCAAGTTGTTCCGGACCCCGAGGAGGGTCTCGGCATCCCGCCCCATGCCGGTGGCCACGAGGAAGGGTTCAGGGGAGCCACCATCGAGACTCGCCCATCCGAGATCCAAGGAGCGGGGGACGCCCGTCATGGCCAGGGCCGCACCCGCCAGGCCGCGGGGGATCCCGAGATTCCTGGAGTAGACGCAGGCGGTGCCCGTCGCGAGGATCCCGAGGGGCACCCCGGTGCCCGCGAGTGCCCCTGCGACGAGCCGCTGCGTACCGTCCCCGCCCGCGACGACCACGGAACCGGCCCCCTCCGACAGGGCCTGCACCACCTGTTCGGGTCCGGGGGAGTCGGGGGTGGTCGGGTAGGTGCGGACCTCACCCAGAGCTCCCAGTTCTCGTGCCGCCATCGCCGCTCCCGGATGGATCGGGTTCAGGATCAGCGCGGTGAAGGGCATGCGCCAACGGTAACCTTGCCCGGTGAGTTTCGGATTTGAAGTGGCTGTGCGTTCCGGTGGGCGGGCGCGTACCGGCACGATCCACACCCCCCACGGCGACATCCGCACCCCGGCCTTCATACCCGTCGGAACGAAGGCGAGTGTGAAGGCGGTGCTGCCGGAGGCCATGGCCGATCTCGGCGCCCAGGCGCTGCTGGCCAATGCCTATCACCTGTATCTGCAACCCGGTTCCGACCTGGTGGACGAGGCCGGTGGGCTCGGGCGTTTCATGAACTGGCCCGGCCCCACCTTCACGGATTCGGGTGGATTCCAGGTGATGAGTCTCGGCGCCGGTTTCAAGAAGGTGCTGGCGATGGACACCAAGGGGCTCGTGGGCGACGACGTCATAGCCGAGGGAAAGACGCGGCGCGCGCACGTCGACGAGGACGGCGTCACCTTCTTCAGCCACCTCAACGGCAACCGCCTCCGGTTCACCCCGGAGGTCTCGATGACCATCCAGCACCAGCTCGGCGCGGACATCATGTTCGCCTTCGACGAACTCACCACCTTGATGAACACCCGCGACTACCAGGAGGCCTCCGTGGCGCGCACCCACCGGTGGGCGATCCGGTGCCTGCGGGCCCACGCCAGCCTGACCGAGGAACGTGTCGGAAAGCCCTACCAGGCCCTGTTCGGGGTGATCCAGGGCGCCCAGTACGAGGACCTGCGCAAAAGAGCGGCCGCGGACCTGACGGCCCTCGAGGTGGATGGTTCCCGGTTCGACGGGTTCGGGCTCGGCGGGGCGCTGGAGAAGGAGAACCTGGGGCGCATCATCGGATGGATGGTCGACGAACTTCCCGAGGACCGGCCCCGGCACCTGCTCGGGATCTCCGAACCCGAGGATCTGTTCGAGGCCGTGTCCTTCGGGGCGGACACCTTCGACTGTGTCAATCCGTCCCGGGTGGCCCGCAACGCCGCCATCTACACCGCTGATGGGCGGTACAACGTGAACACCGCCAGGAACCGGCGTGCCTTCGAACCTTTGGAGGTGGGCTGCGACTGCTACACCTGCACCCACTACACCCGTGCCTACCTCCACCACCTGTTCAAGGCGAAGGAGATGCTGGCCTCCACCCTGGCCACCATCCACAACGAACGTTTCACGGTGCGCCTGGTGGACCGGATCCGCGCCAGCCTGGAGGCAGGTGAGTTCGACCTCTTCCGCAGCGAGTTCATGGGCCGCTACAGCGCCCGGAAAAGGCAGTGACGGTGTTGTACTGAGGAAACCAGGTGCGCCGAAGACGAGTTTGGGACTGCTCCACCTCGGCAGGATGAGCTGATCGCACCCGCCGGGAATTCACGAAATGGGTCGGGCAATGGCGATCGCTGGAGCGGGCTCGGCCGGGTGCCATCGAACATCTGTGCGCCCGCTATGAGCAGTGCCGGCAGAGTGAGGGCCTGGGCTGAGGTGGTTCCTCAAACCCTGGTGAGTTCGGGCTCGTGACTGCGCACCAGGCTGATCACCCGGTAGGTGAGCGGCAGCAGAGCGGCCTCCACACCGACCTTGAACAGGTAACCGACGACGATGTAGTTCAGCATGGTGCCGCCGTCGATCTGCCCGCCGAAGGCGATCAGGCAGAAGACGGTGGTGTCGGCCGCCTCACCCACCACGGTGGAGCCCAACAGGCGCTTCCACAGGCCACCTTTCTCCCGCCGCTGCTTCAGTTTCACGAGCACCCAGGCGTTCAGGAACTGCCCGACCAGATATCCCACCAGGGAGGCCGCGACGATGCGCGGGACGAAACCGAGGACGGCGACGAACGCGTCCTGGTTCTCGTAGCCGGGTGCCGCAGGGGCGGCGCCGACCGCCAGGAAGGTGAGCGATGCGAGCAGCGAGACCCCGAAACCCAGGAGAATGGCACGCCGCGCCCCTCGCATCCCGAACACCTCCGCCAGGACGTCGCCCAGCACGTAGGTGAGGGGGAACAGCAGCGCTCCACCGTCGGTGATGATCGGCAGAACCGGCAGCCCGACTGGCGACCACTCGGGGCCGAAGGCGATCAGCTTGGTGGCGGCGACGTTGGAGATCAGCAGCAGCGAGACGAACAACGCCACCACAAGGTCGTAGTTGCCGCGGGCGCGGGAGAAGGTATCCGGCTGGGTCACCGTGGAATCTTACGTCGCGGCCGGGGGATGAGTTCAAATGCGGTTTACGTCTTGAAGGCGTAGTGGTGGCAGTATTGGTTCATGGAAGACATCGTCGACTTAAACACCCAGGTTCCCGAGGAAGCCGAGCAGCTGGATCAGTTGCAGGAGGGGGACTCCCTGATCAACCGCGGCGTGGACGATGTGCTCGATGAGGGCTACACCGCCCCCGAACGGTGGTCGGTGGGCCAGGGATTCGGAAACACGCTCGCGGAGATGCAGCGAGGGGAGACCATCGAGCAACGTATCCGTCAGGAGCAACCGGAGGTCGTCCGCGACGACACGCCGTGGAATCCGGGAGGGGAGGATCGTCAGGTCGGGCGGGAACGCGCGGGGCGGCTGATGCGGGTGCAGGGCTCGGGTGGTGAGGACACACTCGGTGTGGACGTCGGGTTCGCCGGCGGGGCGGCGAGCGCCGAGGAGGCCGCCATGCACATCATCCGTGACGATCAGGACGAGGAAGACGATTTCTGATCGGGGACAGCCACGGCGAGGTCGCTGTTCCCGGACTCCCCGCCGGTCATTGCCCCACGGTGGGGACCGGCGGTTCGGCTCCTTTGTTCCGGCGCGTCCTGGGTGCCGCTGACGATGTGCGAACCACCAGGCTGGTCGGGATGGTGACCCGCCCCGGGGAGGCGCCGGGGTCGGCGATCCGGCGCAGCAACGCCTCGGCGCAGGCCACTCCGACATCGAAGGCGTGATTGTCCACGGTGGTGAGGTCCAGGAAACGGCTCCGGGCGAGCTGTGAGTTGTCGAAGCCGATCAGTGACATGTCGCCCGGGACCTCGTATCCGGTTTCGCGCAGCGCGGCGCGCGCCCCCAGGGCCATGGTGTCATTGGCCGCGAAAACCGCGGTCAACCCGGGATGTGTCCGCAACAGCTCGGTGGTTCCCAGATAACCGCCCTCCTCATTGGTCGGGTTCTTGAATCCCTGGATCAGGGGCTCCAGGCCCGCCGATTCCATGAAATCCGAGTACGCCCTGCGGCGGATGTCGGCGGAGCCACCGGCACCGGTGACGTGGCCGATGCGTTCGTGTCCCAGGCAACGCAGGTGTTCCATCAGGAGGTTCACTCCCCGGGCCTGGTCGCTGCCGATCAGGTCGGCCCCCTCGATGGTGTTGCACCGCGTGCCCTCCAGCACCGTGGGAACACCCAGGTCCTCGAAGTCCCGTCCCGGTTCCGCCGCCACGACCAGGGCGTCGACCTGGGTGTCGCGGAACCCGTCGACGGCGTTCATGGTGGTGCCGTCCAGCGTGAAGTGCTCCCTCACCGCGACGTGGAAACCGTGTGGTCCCATCGTGGTGCGCAGGCCGTTCAGCAGCTCGACGAACCACGGGTTGCGGAAGTCGTCGATCACCAGGCCGATGGTCCGTGTCCGGTTGCTGGCCAGGGAGGAGGCCGCCTGGCTGCGCCGGTAACCGAGTTTCCGGATCGCGTTCCGGACCGCCTCCCGTTTCGCCTCGGCAACCAGGGGGGAGTCGTTCAGCACCAGGGAGACCAGCGATTTCGAGACCCCGGCCTCACGCGCCACGTCGTAGATGGTCGGCCTGGGCGTGGATGACGGCGGGGTCATCTTTCTCCTTCTCGGGCGTTGACGAAGCGCTCGTAGGATTCTACACTCAAACCACTTGGAGCGCTCCAAGTAGTGATCGAGGAGGATGCATGACCATAGGAATCGCTGTCATCGGAGCCGGTATGGCGGGCAAGGCCCATGCCGCGGCCTACCGGGTCGCGCCAACGCTCTACGAATCCACGCTCCCGGACCTGCGCTACGTCTCCATCATTGACGTGAACGCCGAGGTCGGGCGGGCGGCAGCCCGACGCTACGGCTACGAACACAGCGGAACGGACTGGCGGGTCATCGCCGATGATCCCGACATCCAGGTGGTCAGCGTCGTGATCGCGAACAGCCTGCACCTCGAGGTGGTCAGGGGGCTCCTCGAGGCCGGCAAGCACGTGCTGTGCGAGAAACCGCTCTCCGACACCCTGGCCTCGGCGCGGAAAATGGCCGACCTGGCCCGGGAGGCCTCCTCGGTTGCTCGCATCGGTCTCACCTACCGGCGCCAGCCCGGTGTGGCGGCGATCAGGGACTGGATCCGGGACGGGACCCTCGGCAGGGTGCTGCACTTCTCGGGTCGCTACTGGTGCGACTACGGCTGCAACCCGATGGCGCCGATGAGCTGGCGCTACAAGGGCCCGATGGGCTCCGGTGCGCTCGCTGACGTCGGCAGCCACCTGACCTACCTGTCCGAGTTCCTCTGCGGGGAGATCACGGCCGTATCCGGCGGGGCCTTCGCCACGACGATCAAGGAACGTCCCGTGCCCCTGGGGGCCGTGGTCGGGCACGGACTGGCCGCCGTCTCCGACCGGAAGGAGACCGTGGAGAACGACGACTACGCCACCTTCACCGCGTTCTTCGGGGAGGTCCGGGGCAGCCTCGAGGCTTCCCGCGTCGCGGCCGGTTACCCGAACGGCCTCGCCTTCGAGGTGTTCTGCGAGAACGGTGCCGCCAGTTTCCACCAGGACACGCCCTCACAGGTCCGCCTGTACCTGAACGACGAGCATCCCGGCAGCAACGGCTACCGCACCGTGAACCTCGGAGCGGACCACCCCTACGTGGCCGGCGGCATGCCGATCGACGTCTCCGGTGTCGGTTTCGGCCAGAACGAGGGCTTCACCTACCAGGCCCGGGCCTTCCTGGAGGAGGTCGCGGGAATCCCGGAGGAGGAATCCCTGCCCCGCAACGCGTCCTTCGACGAAGGCGTCCACAACATGGAAATCCTCGCGGCCGTCGCCCGTTCGGCCGCGGACAACGGAAAGCAGGTGAACCTGTGAAACTCGGCGTCTACAACGCGATTCTGCACGACCGTCCCCTGGAGGATGCGGTCAAGGTGATCGCCGATCTCGGGTTGAACGGCATCG
Organism: Arachnia sp.; assembly: GCF_057238465.1. Taxonomy (NCBI): domain Bacteria; kingdom Bacillati; phylum Actinomycetota; class Actinomycetes; order Propionibacteriales; family Propionibacteriaceae; genus Arachnia; species Arachnia sp. The sequence goes on along the minus strand of NZ_DBHHFZ010000002.1, from coordinate 282,862 downwards.
AGATCAACTCCGGCGGTTTCCTGCCCCCGGTGCACATCCCCGAGATCGATGAGATCATCGCCGACCCGGCGGCCGCGAAGGCCTATCTGGCCAGGTTCGACGGCACCGGGGTGGAGATCGCGGGCCTCAACTGCAACGGCAACCCCCTCCACCCCAATCCGGTCATCGGGGACAGGCACGCCGAGGACGTCCGCCGTTCCATCCGGGCGGCCGCCGCGCTCGGGCAGAACCGGGTGGTGACCATGTCCGGGCTGCCCGGTGGTGAGCCCGGAACCCTTTATCCGAACTGGATCGTCAACGCCTGGAACTCGGCCGCGCTCGACGTGCTCGACTACCAGTGGGAGATCGCCGCCAGGTTCTGGAGCGAGATCGACCAGCTCGCCGGGGACCACGGGGTCAAGGTGGCGCTCGAGCTGCATCCCCAGAACCTCGTGTTCAACGCCCGCGACATCCGCAAACTGGTGCAGCTGACCGGCGCGACGAACATCGGGGTCGAGATGGATGCCTCACACCTGTTCTGGCAGCAGGCCGACCCGGTGGCCGTGGTTCGTGAGCTCGGGCCGCTGATCTTCCACGCCGCCGCGAAGGACGTCCGGATCAATGTCGAGAACGCCAGGTTGAACGGCGTCCTGGACAACGGGTTCCGCCGGTTGTCCCCGGAGGAACCGCGGGTCAACCTCGGCGGCGACGAATGGGCCAACGAGTGGCCGAAGGACTCGTCGTGGGACTTCGTCGCGCTGGGCAAGGGACACGACGTGGCCTACTGGACCGAGTTCATCCGGGCCCTCCACGACGTGGATCCCGACATGTGCCTCAACATTGAGCACGAGGACACCGAACTCGGACGCATCGAAGGACTCCAGGTGGCTGCCGACGTTCTGAAATCGGCCTGGGCGGCCTTCCGGGCCGGGTGACCCGAGACCGGTCGGCCGGGTCCGGGTACCCGGCCGACCGGTTCCCGCCCGGAGCATCTAAGCTGGATCGCCATGGGCTCGGGTCGTCCGGGTCGTGAAAGGGAATCTGTGGGAGACGAAATTCAGCGGGCGAGCCGGGTGATCGCGGTCCCGGCCTCCATCGACATGGTGACGCTGCTCGGTCCCCGGGACGCCTTCCTGCAGGTTTTGGAGGACCGGCTCGCCGCGGACATCCACGTTCGTGGCAGCCAGGTGACGGTGACCGGGGAACCGGAGGACGTGGCCTCCGCCGTCGAGATCCTGACGGAACTCATCACCATAATCCGCACCGGCCAGGGGCTGAGCGAGGAAACCGTGGAGCGGGTGATCAACCTGGCTGCCGAGGACCTGAAACCTTCCGAGATCCTCACCGCCGACATCATCTCCGCTCGCGGCAGGACCGTGCGGCCCAAGACCCTCAACCAGAAACGCTACGTGGACGCCATCGACCGGCACACGGTGGTTTTCGGCATCGGTCCGGCGGGCACCGGAAAGACCTACCTGGCCATGGCGAAGGCGGTGCAGGCCCTGCAGTCCAAACAGGTGAGCCGCATCATCCTGACCCGCCCCGCGATCGAGGCGGGGGAGCGGCTGGGATTCCTGCCGGGCACCCTGAACGACAAGATCGATCCCTATCTGCGCCCCCTCTACGACGCGTTGCACGACATGGTTGAGGCCGACTCGGTGCCGAAACTCCTGACCTCCGGCACCATCGAGGTCGCGCCTTTGGCCTACATGCGCGGCCGCACCCTCAACGACGCCTTCATCATCCTGGACGAGGCCCAGAACACCTCCTCGGAGCAGATGAAGATGTTCCTCACCCGGCTCGGGTTCGGATCCAAGGTGGTGGTGACCGGTGACATCACCCAGATCGATCTTCCCGGCGGGGTGCGCAGCGGGTTGCGGCAGGTGACCGAGATCCTCGACGGAATCGACGACATCGCTTTCTGTACCCTCACCGCCCGCGACGTGGTGCGTCACCGGCTGGTCGGCAGGATTGTTGCCGCCTACGATTCCTATGACAGCATCCAACAGGGCAGGGGCGGCAGATGATCGACATCAACAACGAATCCGGGGTTCAGGCAGACGAGCTGGGTCTGGTGGCCCTGGCCCGGTTCGCCCTGAGCCGCCTGCGGATCCATCCCCAGGCGGATCTGTCCATTCTCCTGGTGGACGAGGCCACCATGGCCGAGTATCACCAGCGTTTCATGGATCTACCCGGCCCGACCGACGTGATGAGTTTCCCGATGGACGAGCTGCGGGAACCCGCCGAGGACGAGGAACCACCCCTCGGGTTGCTCGGTGACATCGTGCTCTGCCCGCAGGTGACCGCCCGGCAGGCGGCCGAGAACGGCCGGGAGCCGGCGGCGGAGGCCGAGTACCTCCTGATCCACGGCCTGCTCCACCTGCTGGGGCACGACCACGCCGAACCGGAGGAGAAGGCCGTCATGTTCGGCCTCAACGACAAGATCATCGCCGCCTGGGAGGTGGCCCGCAACAACCGCCGGAGCGACCGACCGGGAAACAGGTGACAGCGCGCCGGGCGACCCAGCCGCGGACCGCCACTAGACTGGTTGCCCAAGCGTTTCCTTTCAAAGGTTGGTTGATCACCTCCACATGCTCCAGTCCCAGTGGATAGAACTGACGGGTGCACTCGTCTGCGCGATCGTCGCATCCCTGCTCGTCGCCGTCGAAACCGCCCTCACGGGGTTCTCCCGGGGAAGGGCCGAGAAACTGGTCGAATCGGGGGCGCGCGGGGCTGAGCGGATCCGGCTGATAGCCCAGGACCCGGCCCCCTCCATCAACGCCGTGATGTTCACCCGGATGTCCTTCGAGGCGACGGCGATGGCGCTCGTGGCGTTGGTGGTCTTCCAGAACATCGAGGGCACGGCACCTCGGCTGGTGACGCTCGTGACGATCCTGCTGGTGGTGTTCTTCATACTGTGGGGGGTGGCCCCGAGAACGATCGGGAGACAGCACCCGGAACGGATCATGAGGTCCTTCGCGCCCCTGGTTTCGCTGCTGACCACGGTGCTGGGGCCGGTCGCACAGCTGATGATCCTGCTCGGGAACGCGCTGACCCCCGGGCGCGGGTTCTCGGATGGGCCGTTCGCATCGGAGGCCGAACTTCGGGACCTCGTCGACATCGCCGAGGCGAACGAGGTGATCGAGGCGCGTGAATCGAAGATGATCCACTCGGTGTTCGAGCTGGGCGACACCCTCGTCAAGGAGGTGATGGTCCCGCGCACCGACATGGTCTGGGTTCCCAGGGACCGCACCCTCAGGCAGCTGCTGTCACTGGCCCTGCGATCCGGTTTCTCCCGCATCCCCGTGGTGGGCGACGGCGGCATCGACGACGTGCTCGGCGTGGTCTACCTGAAGGACGTCACCAGGCGCATCTACGACTACCCCGACGCGGAACGCAACGAAACCGTCGGTGACCTGATGCGCCCGGCCAGTTTCGTGCCCGACTCAAAACCCGCCTCGGAGCTGCTGCGCGACATGCAGCTGCGGCACTCCCACCTGGTGATCGTCATCGACGAGTTCGGCGGCACCGCGGGCCTGTGCACGATGGAGGACATAGTCGAGGAGATCGTGGGTGAGATCGTCGACGAGTACGACCAGGAGATCCCCGCCATCGCCGAACTCCCGGAACCCGGGCACTACCGGGTCAGCTCCCGGTTGCCCGTGGATGAGCTGGGTGAGCTGTTCGGCATCCCGCTGCATGACGAGGAGGTCGACACCGTCGGCGGGTTGATGGCGAAACTCCTCAACGTGGTTCCCATCCCGGGTTCGAGCATCACCTATGAAGGCATCGAGATGGTGGCTGACCGCGCCGTGGGGCGCCGCCACCAGATAGGGACCGTCCTGGTGCGTCTCGCCCCAGAGAAATCCCAGGAGGACAAGGAGGAAATCAGTGACTGACCAGCCGTTCCGCTCCGGCTTCGCCTGTTTCGTCGGGCGGCCCAATGCGGGAAAATCCACCCTGACCAACGCCCTGGTGGGTCAGAAGATCGCGATCGCCTCCTCGAAACCCCAGACCACCAGGCACGTGGTGCGGGGCATAGTCACCCGTGACTCGGGGCAGCTGGTGCTGATCGACACCCCCGGGCTGCACCGTCCCCGCACCCTGCTGGGGGAGCGCCTAAACGATCTGGTGCGTGAAACCTGGTCCGAGGTGGACATCGTCGGCGTCTGCCTGCCCTGCGACCAGCGGATCGGTCCCGGCGACCGCTACATCGTCTCGCAGATCGCCGAGCTGTCCAACCGTCCCCTGCTGGTGGCGTTGGCAACCAAGACCGATTCGTCAGCAAGGAACGGGTGCTCTCCCACCTGGTGGACATCTCGGCGCTAGCGGACGAGCTAGGCATCCAGTGGGCCGAGGTGGTTCCCTGCTCCGCGATCAACAACGACCAGGTGGACACGGTTCGTGACGTGCTGCTGCGCCTGCTGCCGGAAGGACCGATGTACTACCCCGACGGGGAGGTCACCGACGAACCGGAGGAGACGCTGATCGCCGAGCTGATCCGGGAGGCCGCCCTCGAAGGGGTGCGTGACGAGCTTCCGCACTCCATAGCGGTGATGATCGATGAGATCCTGCCACGCCCCGACCGTCCCGAGAACAAACCCCTCCTGGACGTGTTCGCATCCATCATCGTGGAACGTGACTCCCAGAAGGGAATCATCATCGGACACAAGGGAAGCCGGTTGCGGGAGATCGGGACGGCCGCCCGTCTCCAGATCAACCGGCTGCTGGGCACCCCGGTCCACCTGAGCCTGCACGTCAAGGTGCTGCGCGAATGGCAGCGTGACACGAAATATCTGAACAGGCTCGGTTTCTAGTAGGCTTCCAGGCATGGCAGAGCGATTCCTTCTCCTTCGCTGCCGCGGCGGGGCCCAGTTCTGAACCGGCCAGCCTCCTCGCTGCGGAGCCTTCGTGTGCCTGGCTGTCATCCAGCAAGGAGAAACCAATGACCCGCATCCAGCCCAAACCCGTGCAGACCCCCACCACCATGCCCGTTGGGCGCTATCGCGCCTTCGAACCGGTGGTGGTGCCGGATCGCACCTGGCCCACCAAACGCATCACCAAAGCACCCCGCTGGTTGTCAACCGATCTGCGCGACGGCAACCAGGCCCTCGTCGACCCGATGACCCCGAACCGCAAGATGCGGATGTTCGAACTGCTCGTCGCCCTGGGCTACAAGGAGATCGAGATCGGCTTCCCGTCGGCATCCCAGACCGATTTCGACTTCGTCCGGCAGCTCATCACCGGCGGTCACGTACCCGAGGACGTGACCATCTCGGTGCTGACCCAGGCCCGGGAGGATCTGATCGCCAGGACCGCCGAGTCCCTGATCGGGGCGCACCGCGCCACCATCCACATGTACAACGCAACCGCCGAGCTGTTCCGGCGGGTGGTCTTCGGCATCGACGAGGCCGAGTGCGTGAACCTGGCCGCGCGGGGCACCGAGCTGGTCATGAAATACGCGGACAAATACCTGGATGAGGTCGAGTTCGGATACCAGTACAGCCCCGAGATCTTCACCCAGACCCCGACGGATTTCGCCGTCGAGGTGTGCAACGCCGTGGCGGAGATCTGGCAACCGGATCAGAACCGCGAGATTATTTTCAACCTGCCCGCCACCGTGGAGCGTTCCACCCCGAACACCTACGCCGACCAGATCGAGTACTTCTGCCGCAACGTCAAGAACCGGGAGTTCGTGGTGGTCTCGCTGCACCCGCACAACGACCGGGGAACTGCCGTCGCGGCCGCGGAACTGGGACAGATGGCCGGAGCAGACCGGGTGGAGGGCTGCCTGTTCGGGCACGGCGAACGCACCGGCAACGTCGACCTGGTGACGCTGGCCCTGAACCTCTACACCCAGGGTGTCGACCCGCAGCTGAACTTCCACGACATCGATCACGTGCGCCGCACCGTCGAGTACTGCACCGGCCTGCCCGTGCACCCCCGTCAACCGTACGCGGGGGACCTGGTCTACACCGCCTTCTCCGGATCCCATCAGGACGCCATCAAGAAGGGCCTGGAATCCCTGGAGAAACAGGCCGCAGCAGCAGGTAAGTCCGTCACCGAGATCGAATGGGAGGCCCCCTACCTGCCCATCGACCCGCACGACGTCGGCAGGAACTACGAGGCGGTGATCCGGGTGAACTCGCAGTCCGGCAAGGGCGGGGTGGCCTACCTGATGAAGACCGAGGCGAAGATGGAACTGCCGCGCCGCCTCCAGATGGAGTTCAGCCGCGTGGTGCAGCAGCGCACCGACGCCCAGGGCGGCGAACTCTCCCCGAAGGACATCGTCGAGATCTTCTCGTCCGAGTACCTGTCAGAGGGGGCCTGGGCGCTCACCTCCGCGGGCTCGTCGTCGCAGAACGGGCAGTTCCGCATCACCGCCACCATCAACGACCCCACGGGCCGCGACATCGAGGTGGAGGGCGAGGGCAACGGACCCGTGTCCGCCTTCGTCGACGCCCTGGCGGAGACGGGGGCCCGGGTGCGGGTCCTCGACTACTCGGAACACGCCCTCGAATCCGGGGGGGATGCGAAGGCCGCGGCCTACGTGGAGTGCGAACTCGGCACCGGGGACGATGCGCAGGTGTTCTGGGGAGTCGGGGTGGATCCGTCAATCACCAGCGCATCCATGAAGGCCATCCTCTCGGCGCTCAACCGGGCCGCCCATGCCTGAACGCGGGAAATCTTCGCGGAGACGGCTGGCGTGGGCACTCGCCATCACAGCGTGCGTGGCTGCCGCCGTCGCCGCCGAGGTGTGCCGGGAAGTGCACACCACCCGGCTGGTCACCGAGACCACCGTCACGGACAAGCTGACCGGGGAACTGCGGATCATGCAGCTCAGCGACATCCACGTGCGCGACGACCCCGCCCAGCTGGCGAGCATCGTGACCCGGGTGCGTGAGGCCGAACCGCACCTGATCGTCATCGCGGGGGACACCCTGAACACCCGCAACGAAACCCTCGACCCGCTCCACGAACTGTTCTCCCGGCTCTCGGAACTGGGAGTCCCCATGTACGCGGTCCTGGGAAACCACGACCACTGGTCGGAGGACCTGCCGCAGCTGATCGAGCTGTACGCCCGCCACGGGATCAAACTGATCGACAACGAACACGAGGTGATCACCGGGGAGTTCGGAAGCTTCACCCTGGTGGGGGCAGGTGACGCCTACACCGATCACGCCCACCTCGACCGGGCGTTGAAAGGAGCACCGGAGGGTTTCAGGTTCCTGCTGACCCATTCCCCGGAGATCCTGCCCCAGCTCGCGTCCATGAAGGAGCGCAATATCGTCTACTGGTCCGGGTGGGCGAGACATCGATACTGATCGAGCCTGGCTCGTAGACACGCCCGGCTAGCAGTGAAAGGTCAGCCACGCCGATCCCGTACGGAACCGCCACGCGGTTGCCTCGACCACCATGCGTCGATCCACCGCAGGACGACCCCGCGTCCTCACCTGCGGGAATACGTCCCGGATCAGCTCCCAGACCTCGTCCGTGATGACATCTCGCAACACCCCTCAAGGATCACCCGACTACCCAACCAAAGCATTTAGCAACACGCCCTAGGGGTCATTGGTGTGGGGTGGCGGCTTGGTGGTATTTCTTGACGACCTTGGCTCCGTTGCGATGCTTGGATTTGAGCTTCAGGCTGGGCAGGAAGTAGTTGCCGAACGCGTCGTCGAGGGTCCATATCTGGTTCAGCGGGTCCATTTCGGCGGCAGTGTCGTAGCGGTAGTAGCCGACCAGTTCGCGGACTCTGGCCCAGTTCTTCTGCTCGACGTAGCAGCCGTCGTTCTTTTGCCCGAGCGGCCTCGGGTGAAGGTGATCTTGCGGGTTTCGCAGTAGTGAAGCAGGTGGTGGTTGATGAATTCGCTGCCGTTGTCGGAGTCGATACCGCGGATCGGGAACGGGGACTGCCCGGCGGCGTGGTCGATGGCCTCGACAATCCATCGGCGGGCCCGGTTGGGCACCGATCGGTTGATGGTCCAGCCGGTGGCGATGGCGGCTAGGTCGATGGCCACGAATCCTGGTGTGGCGTCGTCCCAGTCCGCGAAGGTGCGGATCGGGATCTGGTGTTTCAACAACGATCCGGGGTTGGTATGGGTGCGGCCCCGCAACGTCATCCGTGATCGTTGGTTGGCGAGCATCCGGTCGATCGTGGCTGCTGAGATCCGCGTCAGGAGGTCGGCCTGGGCATCAGGGATGGTGATCTCCCCCTCGGCCCGCAGCAGAGGCACCAACACTGGCATGAACGGCGCGAGGATCTCGCTTGCCGGGGCCCGCAGCAACACCCAGCAGCGGACCAGAGCCGGCAGCAAGTCATCGTCGTAGACCCTGGCACGCGGCTTGCGGGGCCGTACCGGTTTGGCCACCAGCGCCTGACGCAGCGCTGCGCGGGCATAGTCACGGTGTCAGCCGGTCAAGTCGACCAACTCGTCCAAGATACGGGTCTTGCCCGCCCGGTCAGCACTGCGATACGTCAGCGCCTTCTTTCTTCGTCACGGCCTGCCGCTGACTCATCGTCAACTCCATGTTCGATCATGCCCAGTCGGAGATTCCCACGCGAGGCAACGACCCCAGCAGCTGGAGAAAACACGTGAGGCAACGCCCCCGCCCAGGCGAAGGTTCTAGATGAGTCAAGTCGAGGGGTTGCCCAGCACTGCATGGCTGTCGTAGGGTTCTCGTGTAGTCGGGCATGCTATGCCCCTATCGGGCACACGAAATGAATATCCCCATCAGCGAGTAGGTGATACATCCACCCCACTAAGACCTTCTACCCCGGAGGTATTGACATGACAGCATCCCGAAATCTCTCCCTCGCATCCTTTGCCTCAGCGGCCATCCTACTTGCCTCGGCAGCGACGCCAGCGTTTGCTACGCCTTCACCGGAGGAACCAGATGGCGCTACCAGTCCCTCGACAGCTGTTGTGGCCCCCACCACATTTGGACGGTCTGCCGAGATCATCAGCCCCGATTCCTCACCTGATGACCGAGCAGCCGATCTGACCGCCCAAGATGAGGAGGTCCTCGCCTACTGGACGCCGGAGCGTCTTGCTTCTGCCGTCCCCTATGAGCCTTCTACGACCCCGACCGCTGAGGAATCGATGGGCGGCACCCCAACCGGTCCCGAGGGGTCAACGCCCCCAGCCGAACCGCTGAAGGTGTCACCTTCCGAAATGCGTTCAGAGACAACAGTCCTCGCTTCCGACTCCAGCATGGGGATCACTCCCCAAGCAACCCCAGTGACGAATTTCCCGAACACGAACGGAAAGCTGTTCTTCAACGGCTACGGTACGGGCAATGCATACTGTTCTGCCTCCGCCTTGAACACGGATACCAAGCGGGTCATCATCACGGCGGGCCACTGCGTCTATGATAATGGTGCATGGATGCAGAATGTCGTTTTTGTTCCCAACTATGACAAGCGCAACGCCGACCCCGATCCGGTGGGGATCTGGACAGTGCATACACTGCGCGCCTTCAACGTGTGGATCAGTAATCACTACTACACCCATGATGTCGGTATGGCCACGCTGAACAATGGCGGAGACAACGGTCAACGCATTGTTGACGCGGTCGGCGGTCACGGAATGCGCTGGAACGGCTCGTATGCCTTCGACGTGTCAATATTCGGATACCCGAGCAACAAAACCAACCCAGACGGACGATACACCATGTGGGCTTGCTGGGGCACCACCTTTCGATCGGATCACTGGGTCTCGATCAACGGTTGCGCATTCGGCCCAGGTGCGTCAGGAGGACCTTGGCTGCATGAATTTAGCAACGCATCGGGGCTCGGCTACGTCAGATCTGTGACTTCGTCGTGGTCCCCCGGAACTGGACAGAATTGGGCCCCCTACTTTACCGATGACATGAAAGCGATGAAAGACGCGACGAACGGGGACTGGTAATGCGCAGGCGGTGGACCACGGCTATCGGAGCAATCACTGGGATCATGATGATCGCGTCTTCCTCCTCAGGCTGCTCATGTTCCAGAACCTCCCCGGATGCAGGGTCCACCGCCACGCACCCCCTTCAAAGTGGCAGCGCTGCGCCTCAGGTCATGAGCTCACGCGACGACTTACAATCGCCCACCCCGCTCGCTTGGGATTCGTGGCGAGAAACCGCACCCACCACCATTGAGGTCACCTTTCTGTCAGGGCCTGCGTCATGCACCGGCATTCATGCAACGGTTGTTGAAACCACAAATGACATCACCATCGATCTGATGCAGGGTGCACTTCCAGGAAGTGTCAATTGCCCGGCGATCGCCCTTACCAGCACGACCACGATCGACTTGGGCCAACCGCGTGGAGACCGAGATGTCATCCAGTCCGCCAGCTGAGCGCATTTCAGCTAATTCGTAATGCGCGCCTGTGCAACGTTGACTTGGCAATGGTCACGGCTATGTCTTCCTCCATGCATCCGTTGCCTGTTTCCCGAATCAGGTAGATCAGATATCGAGGCGTAGCGCGTCCCGATGGGGTTAGCATTCGCTCATCGTCACCTGAGTTGAGTCATTTAGTGTCGTGGACTGCTATAGGTTTTATGGACGGTAGTGAAAAACTTGGATTATGGTTTAGGCTGCCGTCTTGGTTTCCCCCCATGTCTTGATGGACTTCGTTCGGGGTGCGGTACCCGAGCGAGGAATGAAGCCTGGTCTGATCGCAGTCAGTGTTCAATCCATGATGTCACCTCTTTGATTGCTTTTCTTCTGGTGCGGTAGATCCTGCTGGTTGACGATTTCTTTCCTGCGCGGGTGGCGTTGAATGATATCTGCTGCTGCGCTGTACGTGGTACACGCCGCTTCTTCCCACCGAAGCAGTGGATGCTATATTTGTTCATGGTGGCGGTGTAGTCAGTGGACGCGTACTGCAATCCCCGGACTCGACATGAAAAATCGTCATACCCTTGATGGGATGGCAGTTCCGAACCGCCATTTCCAGAGAGTTTTGGACCAATTCGGTTCGTATGTGTCCCTGCTATGGCGTAGCCAACAATTCTTTTTGAGCAGAGTGGCCCCATCACGGCCTGCCAGGTACACGAATCCTTCCCGGGTGTGAATATAGGTGATGTCACCCACCAGTTTCCAGAACTGGAGCATCAGCCGTGAAGTCCCTTTCGAGGCTCTTCACAATCGAGGGTGTAGGGCTGGTCTGAAGCCGCCGGTATCCGAGCCTTCGCCCGAACCGGGATCAGAAATAGACGGCCACGGGTCCGTGCGGCCCCGGGATAATCTCCACCGGGGTCTCGAAGATCCCCGTCAGAACCTCCTCGCGGAAGAGTTCCTCCGGTTTGCCGCTGGCCGCCACCTGCCCGTTCTTCATGGCGATGATCGTGTCGGCGTAGGTGGCGGCGAAATTGATGTCGTGCAGCACGATCACGATCGTGCGTCCCAGTTCCTTCGCGGCCCTGCGCAGGTGCTGCATCATCTGCACGGAATGGGCCATGTCCAAGTTGTTCAAGGGCTCGTCCAGCAGCACATATTTGGTGTCCTGGGCCAGCACCATGGCCACGTAGGCGCGTTGCCGCTGACCCCCCGAGAGCTCATCGATGAAACGGTCCGCGATCTCCTCCAGGCGCAGGAAGGAGATGGCCTGCTCGATGATCTCGATGTCCTCGACGCCCAGGCGTCCCCGCGAGTGGGGAAAACGACCGAAACCAACCAGCTGGCGAACCGTCAGCCGGGTCACGAAATGGTTCTCCTGACGAAGCACGGACAGCACCTTGGCGAGGTCCTTGGACTTGGCCGTCGCCACGTTCATGCCTGCCACCTCGATGGTGCCGGCGTCCATTCCCAGCAGGCGCCCGATCATGGTCAGCAGCGTGGATTTGCCGGCCCCGTTGGGACCCACCAGGGCGGTGATGCCGCCCTTGGGGATTTTGAGTTCCAAGGGACCGATGGTCGTCGTGGAGCCGTATGTTTTCAGGGCCGAGTCTACGAGGATCACAGCCGTCCCTTTCTCAGTAGATGGATGAGGAAGAAGGTGCCACCCACCGCCTCGATGATGATGCCCACGGAGCCGGTGGCGTAGAAGATGTGCCGCAGGGTGAAATAGGCGCCACCGAGGATCACCACACCGACCAGCCACGCCATCGGGAGGACGAACCGGTGCTCGTGGGTGTCGGACAGCTGATAGGCGGTCATCGCCACCAGGAAACCGAGGAACGACATGGGGCCGACCAGCGAGGTGCTGACGGCCATCAACACCGCCGTCAACATCAGGATCACCAGCGAATTGCGGCGGTGATCCACGCCCAGGCCGATGGCTGTGTCGCGTCCCAGCCCCAGCACGTCGAGGGTTCGTGACATCGCCAGCAGCAATCCACCAGCGACCAGGGCCAGGGGAATCGCGACCCGCAGCTGGGACACGTCGGCATTTGAGATGTTGCCGATGAGCCTGGCACTCAGGATGTCGAACGCCGACGGGTTCAGGAGGTTCTGCATGTAGGTGGACAGGGCGCCGAGTCCCGTCCCGATGACGATGCCCAGCAGAAGCGTCTGGTGGATGTTGGCGCGCTCGTTCCGAAGCATCCAGCCGTAGAGCAGCGCCGCCAGGGCTACCATGAGCCCGACCTGCATGAGGTACTGTCCCGTGCTGTCCATGCTGGTCAACCCCGTGATGCCGAAGAAGAACACGATGCTGGTCTGGAGCAGGCGGTACAGCGACTCGAAACCCATGATCGAGGGTGTGATGATCCGGTTGTTGGTGATGGTCTGGAAGGCGACCGTCGCCAGTGCCTGGCACCAGGCGACCACCAGGATCACGGCCACGGATGTGGCTCGCACCTGGGCGATCCGCCAGAAACCGGGCGAGCCCACGGGCATGGGATTGTGCCAGGCGAGAATGCAGTAGCAGACGCCCGGGGCCAGGAGGACCAGGACCGCCAGGGCGGCCCAGTAGCGCCGCGCCTCCCGGGGACCGGCGAAGGCGCCATGCCTTGTGCGCGTCATCGTCTCAGGCATTTCTCCGCCTCCTCAACAGGAGAAAGGCGAACACGAACGCCCCGACCACCGACAGGATGGTGCCGACGGGAACCTCGAAGGGCATGATCACGAGGCGGCCCACGATGTCGCAGGCCGTGACCATCGCGGCCCCGGTCAGGCAGACCCACGGCAGGTTGGAACGCAGATTGTCGCCCCGAAGCAGGGAGACGATGTTCGGGACGACCAATCCCAGGAAGGGAAGGTTGCCGATCACCACGGTGATGATGCCGGTGACCGCCGCGATCATTCCGGTGCCGAGCAGCACGACCTTCCGGTGATCGAGCCCGACATTTGTCGCGACGTCCTTTCCGAGACCAGCAATCGTGAACTGGTCCGCCACCAGGAAGACCCCGATGACCACGATCACCACGGCCCACACCGGTTCGTACTGTCCTTGGATCGCTGCGGAGAACGAGCCCTGGAACCATATCCCCAGGGTCTGGAGCATGCTGGTGGCCTGCGCCAGGTAGGAAGAAACGGCGCCGACCACCGCGCCCAGCATGATGCCGACGATCGGGACGATCATCGCGGAACGCAACTGGATGCGCCTCAGAACCAGGAAGAACACCATCGTGCCCCCGAAGGCGGCGACGATGGCGGCCACCATCTTCACCATCAAAGGTGCCTCCGGGTAGAGGATCAGCACGCAGAGCAGTCCAAGACCCGCCCACTCGGTGGTTCCGGTGGTGGTTGGTTCGACGAAACGGTTCTGGGAGATCTGCTGCATCACCAGGCCCGATATGGCCATGGCGGAGCCCGCCAGCAGCAGGGAAACGGTGCGGGGAATGCGGGTCAGGGCGAAGATGTAGGCGCCGTCCGGGGAACCGAACACGTCATAGACACCGACCAGCAGGGACAGCACGGTCAGTGCCAGGAGCCCGAGAAGACCCAGCAGCAGGGGAGCGGTGAACAGTCGTTGCCGGGATGTGACACCGCCGGGGACTCGGCTGTCGGTTTCGTCCCCGGCGGTTTTCGGTTCGGTCACGCAGGCTTCTCCATGGCGTCGGCCATGTCGTTGAAGAATTTGGTGTAGGTCTGGATGCCCTCATTGAGGTAGGTGTCGGCGGGCATGTAGACGATCTGTTTCTTGGTGACTGCCGTCACGTTCTGCAGGGGAGCGGAACCCGCGATCACCTCGGAGGCCGGGGTGACGGTTTCCCCTTCGGCGGTGATGGCGCCGTCGCGGTCCATCGCGAGGATCCAGTCCGGGTTGGACTGGGCGATGGCCTCGACGGAGATCTCGTCGCCCTGGTGGTCGCTGCTGCCCTGGCTCTCCAGGGCGGGGGTGAGACCGAGGATCTCGAAGACGGGCCCGAGCGTGCGCCCGGAACCGGGAGCCGCGTAGTTGACCTTGCCCTTCGAGACGATGACGGCCATCACCTTGGAACCCGGCTTGTACGCGGCCTTCACCCGGGCGATCGAGGCGTCGAAATCGCTCACCAGCTTGGCGGCCTCGTCCTTTTTGCCGAAGATCTCCCCGGCCACGGTGACCTGGCGTTTCAACTCCTCGTCGAACTTGTACTTGGGCTTCCCGTTTTCGTCCTTCTCGTCGCGGATGTCGATGTCCACGAGAGCGGCTTCGGGGGTCAGCTGCTTGAACTGGTCGTATTTGTCCTTGAAACGCTGCCCGTTGATGATCAGGTCGGGCTGGACCCCGACTGCGGCCTCCATGTTGGGTTCCCGGTGGTCCCCGAGGTTCACGATGGAACTGTCGGTCTTGTACGGGGATCCCTTCGCGATGATCTCCTGCGGGGCGGCAGAAAGCTTCACCCCCCATTCCTGGAGGGGCTGGAACAGGCGGTTGTCGGTGACTATGACGCTCTTGGCGGGCACCGGGACGGTCACGGAGCCACGGTTGTCCTGGATGGTCACGGTGGTCGCCCCGGCGGACTGTGAGGCGTTGGCGGGGTCGCTCGGCTGCGAGTTCGCGCCGCCGCAGGCGGTGAGGCCGATGCTCACGCTCACGAGGGCGACCAAGGCGGGTAACAGACGGGTCTTCGGGATACTCACGGTTCTCCTATGCGGTTGCCGGATTCGGGCAAGGTAAGTCAACCCTATCTTTTGCGAAAAGGTAAGGGGTGGTGTGTCGGCCACCCGATCAGGGAATCCGCATCCCGTTCTCCGTGGCACCCCGGTAACCGTCGAGAAGCAGGTTGATTCTCCGGGCCGACAACTCGCTGACCCTGTCCGGGAGCTCCTCGCGTGGGACCCAGTGGATCGCCTTGAGTTCCCGGTCCCGGGGAGCGATGCGGCGGGCGACCGGGCCGGGCAGGACACCGCCGTCGTAGATGAACTCGATGGCATCGCCCCAGCCGAGGTGGGGTGGCATCCAGTCGGTGATGGCGGGCTCACCGGGATCGATGTCGAGGCCGATTTCCTCGAGCAGTTCGCGGCGGCCCCCCGCGCGGGGTGACTCATCCGGGTCCACCACCCCGCCGGGGAGTTCCCAGTCGTCCTTGTAGGTCGTCTCGGTCAGCAGCACCCGGCCGGTCTCGTCGCGGAAGACGACGTGGGCGATGACGCGTTTCGTCGGCAGCACCGAGTTCATCACCCCGGAGAAACCGTGCGGGCCGTAGACCGGATCCACGGCCAGCCGGGCGTAGATCAGCACGTCCACCAAGCGCCCCGACGGGGTGAGCAGGGCCGAACGCAACCTGCCCTCCCGCCGGAAACCGCAGCGGTGCAGCGCGACCATGGCGGCCCGGTCAGTGGCCGGTATGTCGCACTGCAACCGTCGCAGGTCGTGGGCCAGGATGGCGTCGTCGGCGGCCAGGGAAACCGCCCGCTCCAGAGTGGCGGCGTCCACCACCTGTTCCTCCCAGCGGAGCTGGCCCACCCCGCCGACGATGTCCACCTGGACCCTGAAGTCGCTCACTTGGCGTTGCGCCGCAACCAGATCGAACCCAGCGGGGGGATCGTCACCTCGGCGCTGGCCGGGAAATGTCCCCACGGCTCGTCGTGTGCGGTGACCACACCCAGGTTGCCGAACTGCCCGGAGCCGTCGTAGGCCTCCGAGTCCGTGTTCAGGATTTCCTCCCATTCGCCGTCGATGGGCAGCCCGACGGGGTAGTCACGCAGCGGCTCGGGGGAGAAATTGGTGAAACAGGCCACGTGATTTCCCCGGGAGTCGTTGCGCACCCAGCTCAAGGCGTTGTGCCCCCTGTCGTCGGCGTTGATCCAGGTGAAACCCTCCGGGGCGTTGTCCAGTTCGAACAGCGGGGGATTGTCGCGGTAGATCGTGTTGAGGTCGCGGAACAGTCGCTGCAGGCCTCCGTGACCCCAGAGTTCCGTGACCCACCACTCCAGGCTGGTGGCCTCGTTGAACTCGGGGCGCTGGGCGAACTCGGAACCCATGAAGATCAGCTGCTTGCCGGGGAAACTCCACATGAACGAGTAGAAGGCGCGAAGAGTGGCAAACTTGCGCCAGTCGTCCTGGGGCACCTTGTTGATCATCGAACCCTTGCCGTGCACGACCTCGTCGTGGCTGATCGGCAGGATGAAGTTCTCCGAGTACTGGTAGACCATCGCGAACGTCAAAAGATTGTGCTCGTACTGGCGGTAGACCGGATCCAGCGCCAAATAGCGCAGGGTGTCGTTCATCCAGCCCATGTTCCACTTGAAACCGAAACCGAGCCCATCCTTGTCGACGGGTTTGGTGACCCCCGGGAAACTGGTGGACTCCTCGGCGATCATCATCGTCCCCGGATGGCGTTCGTACATGTGCCGGTTGACGTAGCGCAGGAAGTCGATGGCCTCCAGGTTCTCGCGACCCCCGTGCTTGTTCGGCACCCACTGGCCCTCGGCGCGCGAGTAGTCGAGGTAGAGCATGGAGGCCACGGCGTCGACCCGCAGGCCGTCGATGTGGAACTCGGACAGCCAGTACAAGGCGTTGGAGACCAGGAAGCTCTTCACCTCGTTGCGGCCGTAGTTGAAGATGTAGGTTCCCCAGTCCATGTGCTCGCCCTGACGGGGGTCGGCGTGCTCGTACAGGGCGGTACCGTCGAAACGACCCAGAGCCCAGTCATCCTTCGGGAAGTGTCCCGGCACCCAGTCGAGGATCACACCGATCCCGGCCTGGTGGAGCTTGTCGATCAGGAAACGCAGATCGTCGGGTTTGCCGAAACGGCTCGTGGGGGAGTAGTAACCGGTCACCTGGTAGCCCCAGCTCGGTTCGAACGGGTGCTCCGCCAGGGGCATGAACTCGACGTGGGTGTAGCCCTGCCACTTGACGTAGGAGACGAGTTCCTCGGCCAGGTCCAGGTAGCTCTTGCCGCGCCGCCAACCGCCGAGGTGCACCTCGTAGATGCTCATCGGTTCCTTGTAGAGCTTCGACTGCTCCCGTTTCGCGATCCACTCGTCATCGGACCAGACGTACTTCGACTCGTAGACGATCGAGGCGTTGGCCGGGGCCTGCTCGGAGAACCGGGCCATCGGATCCACCTTCTCCCGCCAGACACCGTCGGGTCCCTGGATGCGGAACTTGTAGAGCGTTTCCTCCTTGAGTCCCTCGATGAAGGTGCCCCACACCCCGGAACCGGGAATCAGCTGCATCGGGTCGCCGGTCCACCAGTTGAAGTCACCGATCACCTGCACCGCGCGAGCATTGGGCGCCCAGACCGCGAACCTGACGCCTTCGATGGGCCCCCTCTCGTCGTCCTCGACCGTGCACTGGAAGGCGCCGAGACGCTTCCAAAGTTCGGTGTCGCCACCGTTGTGGAATCCTTCCAGGTCCCAGCCGGTCAGCCCGCCAAACGGATCATGCGCCATTGTCAGCTCCTCAAGACTCGATGCCTGTCAGATAATCTACCGGGATACGGAGGCAAGTGGGGCGATTCCGGGATTCGTAGACCGTCTCGTAGACGGCCTTGTCCACCTCGTAGGCGAGCAGGGCTTCCGCCAGGATTCCGGCGGTGCCGTCGTAACCCTCCAGGAAGGCCGCCCGGGCATCGTCCCGCCAGCCCTCGGGGGCGCCTCCGCTGGCCGCGGCGTAGTCGAAGGAGCGCAACATGCCGGCCACGTCCCGCAGCGGGGAATCGGGTTCGCGTCTCTCCTGCAACGATTTGATGGGCTCGCCCTCGAAGTCGACGTAGCGCCAGCCGTTCCGGGTCGACAGCGCCTGACCGAGGTGGCAGTCCCCGTGGATGCGCTGGATCGGCAACTCGAGTTCCTCGATGACGGAGTAGGCCCGCAGCGCCGGGCCGCGGAACCTCTCGAGCAGCGGAACCTCAGATGCGGCGGCGTCCAGTCGTGCCCGGAACTGGGCCACCAGTTTCCGCCCGTGCAGTCTGCCGGTGGGGAAACGACTGGCCAAAAGGTCGTGCACCCGGTTCAGCTGGCGGCCCAGTTCCCGGGCCTGCTCGGTGAAACCAGTTCCGGTCCCGGCGGCCCGGCAGGCCTCGACGAACCCGTCGCGCGGATCGGGCAGCGCCTCCAGGAACACCCCGAGGTGCGCCCCACGCCACTCCCACCAGCCGAAAAGCTCCGCCACCGCACCGGAACCGGACAGGGCCCGGTGCATCTCGACATCGACGTTCGGGCCGTTCTCGATGCGACGAAAGATCTTTCCGACGATCAGGTCCCCGAAGAAAATCGACGTGTTCGACTGTTCCCCGCGGTAGCGGCGGCCCGGGAGCCCGGAGGGAACCTCCCGGGTGGCCACGAAACCCGGTGCGCCGGAGGACAGGCAGTCGAGCAGCGCGGTCATCGCGGCGGGTTCGTCCGCGACCTCCGCGACATCGAAACCGGTTCCTTCCAATTCGATGCGCGCCAAGGGTTCCGTGGGGCAGTCCCCGGCGGCGTGGAAGGCCAGTGGCACGTGGTACCTCTCTGTTTCCCCCGTCGGGTAGGCCACCTCCAGCAGGGCGCTTCGCAGCCCGGGGCCGGCTTCTCCCGGCGGCCGGAACCAGTCGGTGAGTTCTACTTGGCGGGGAACCCCGCCGCGGGAACGCCCGGAGAACCACCGGGCATTTTCGGCCAGCTTCCAGAGCGCCCCGAGCAGTGGGTCGTGGTTGCGGTTCATGGTTCAGCGTGAGGTGACGTGGAAGATGTGGGCGGGCCTGCCTGGGTAAAGGCGAACCCAGTTCTTCTCACCCCAGATGTAGGTGTCGCCCGACAGCTCGTCGTGGACCTCGACGGCAGCTCCCGGGGGAAGCCCCAGGGCCGGGAGGTCCAGGTAGACCTCGGACTCCACGGTGTTGTCCGGATCCAGTGAGCAGACCATCAGCATGACGTCGTCCCCGTCGTGTTTCGAGTAGGCCATCACCGAGTCGTGGGGGGCGTGGTGGAAGTGGATGTCGCGCAGCTGCTGCAGGGCCTGGTGCTTCTCGCGGATCCCGTTCAGGGTCCCCAGGAGCAGGTTCAGGTTCGGTTCCTCGGTGAAGTCCCGTGGGCGGTACTCGTACTTCTCCGAGTTCAGGTATTCCTCACGTCCCGGGGCCAGGGGGGTGTGCTCGAACAGCTCGAAACCCGAGTAGACGCCCCACGAGGGCGATAGTGTGGCGGCCAGGATCGCGCGGATGGCGAAGATCGCGGGATTCCCGGACTGCAGGTGGAAGGGCAGAATGTCCGGGGTGTTGACGAAGAAATTGGGCCGGTAGTAGGGGGCCATGTCCCGGCTCAGCTCCGTCAGGTATTCCGTGAGCTCCCACTTCGCCACACGCCAGGTGAAATACGTGTACGACTGCTGGAAACCGACCTTACCGAGGGCCGCCATCATCTGCGGTTTGGTGAAGGCCTCGGCCAGGAAGATGACCTCCGGGTTGGTTTCGTGCACCCGCTCCAGCAACCAGTCCCAGAACTCCACGGGTTTGGTGTGGGGGTTGTCCACCCGGAAGATCGTCACGCCGCGGTCGATCCACAGCCGCACGATCCTCAGCACCTCCTGGTAGATGCCCTCGGGGTCGTTGTCGAAGTTCAGGGGATAGATGTCCTGGTACTTCTTGGGCGGGTTCTCCGCGTAGGCGATGGTCCCGTCCAGGCGGGTGGTGAACCATTCGGGATGTTCCTGCACCCAGGGGTGGTCGGGGGAGGCCTGGAGGGCGAGGTCGAGGGCCAGCTCCAGTCCGAGGGATTTCGCCTTCGCGACGAACCGCTCGAAGGATTCGAGGTCACCCAGGTCGGGGTGGATGGCGTCGTGCCCGCCGTCGAGAGAGCCGATGGCCCACGGGGACCCCGGGTCGTCGGGGGTCGGGTCGAGGCTGTTGTTCTTCCCCTTCCGGAAGGCCGAACCGATGGGATGGATCGGGGGCAGGTAGGCCACGTGGAAACCCATCGCCGCGATCGCCTCGAGACGCGAGTGCGAGGAGTCGAAACCACCCGAGATCCAGTTGCCCTCCTCGTCGCGCATGGCCCCCTGGGAGCGCGGGAAGAACTCGTACCAGGACGAGTAGAGGGCGCGGCGGCGTTCTACGCGGATCGGGTATTCCTGGGTGGCGGAGATCGCTTCCCGGGGGCCGAACCGCGCCATGGCGCGTTCGATGGGACGCGAGTTGATCAGATCCTCGATCTCGTTGACGGGGGTGTTTGGGTTCAGCGCCTCGGCCGCGGCGCGTAGCAGGTGGGATGCCGCCATCACACGGGACTGCTCGGCGGTCTCGGCCGCTTCGTGGAAGAGCTCCCGGCCCTCCAGGCAGAGCAATTCCACGTCCATGCCCAGCGGCAGCTTCGCAAGCGCGTTGTGGCGCCAGGTGCCCCAGGGATCGGACCAGCCCTCGACGCGGAAGGTCCAGTCCCCTTCGGTCGCCATGCGGACATGGGCCTGCCAGATGTCGAGCCCCTTGGGTTCGACCTGGGTCATGTCGATCCGGCGCTGGGTTCCGTGCGGGGCGGTGAGGATCACCGATGCGTTCACGGCGTCGTGGCCCTCGCGGAACACGTTCGCGCTGATCAGGATTCGTTCATGCGCCACGGCCTTTACCGGGTAGGCGCCGTCGGCTATCACGGGGGAAACCCCCGTTACCGGGATGCGGCCGAAACCGCCTTCGGTGCGTCGCAGGTGTGCTCTGGCTGGTGTGGGGTGGTTCACAGGAACCACCCTATCTTCTTCAGGGTTTCGTGTGCCGGGGTGAGTCAATGTAATTTATGCTCGTGCGTGCATTCCGACGATTCACCGTTCATCCTGTGCTGCCCGAACGCATCGCGAAGCTCGATGCGCTGGCGAAGAATCTTCGCTGGTCGTGGCATCAGGAAACCCGGGATCTTTTCCGGGCAATCGACCCGAAACTCTGGGAGGAAGTGGGAGAGGACCCCGTGAAACTGCTGTCCGCGGTGCGTCCCGAACGGGTCCAGCAGCTCGCGGCCGACCACGTCTTCGCCCGTAACGTGGGTCTCCTCCACGACGATCTGGTCAACTACCTCTCCGCCGACCTGTGGTTCCAGCGCTATGCCGCCGAGAACAAGGGAGCGCCCGCGGGCATCGGCTACTTCTCCGCCGAGTTCGGCGTCAGCCAGGTGCTTCCCCAGTACTCGGGTGGCCTGGGAATCCTCGCCGGCGACCACCTGAAGGCGGCCTCCGACCTCGGCCTGCCCCTGATCGGGGTCGGCCTTCTCTACCGGTTCGGGTATTTCCGGCAGTGGCTGAACGCCTCCGGGTGGCAGCAGGAACGCTACCCGGTGCTGCCCTCCAACGAAATGCCCGTGGCCCGCCTGCTGGATTCCGCCGGGAACCCGCAGGAGATCAGCGTGGAGGTCTCCGGGCGGGAGGTCTTCGCCTCCATCTGGGTGGCCTCCGTCGGCCGCATCCCGCTGCTGATGCTCGACACCGACCGCGACGACAACGACCCCGAGGCCCGCAACATCACTGACCGGCTCTACGGCGGCGGCACCGAGCATCGTCTCGCGCAGGAGGTCGTCCTTGGCATCGGTGGTGTCCGGGCACTGCGCCGCTACTGCGAGATCACCGGTCGTCCCCAGCCCGATGTCTACCACTGCAACGAGGGCCATGCCGGGTTCCTCGGTTTCGAACGCATCCGCGAGTACCTGGCCGATGGGCATGACCTTCCCACTGCCATCGAGTTGACCCGCGCCGGAACCGTCTTCACCACCCACACCCCCGTGCCGGCGGGAATCGACCGTTTCGACAAGAGCCTCGTGGAGCACCAGTTCGCGAACTTCGATCCCGGGCTGCCGCTGGATGCCATCATGTCCTTCGGTTCCGAGACCTACCACGGCGGCGACCCGTCGCGTTACAACATGGCCGTCCTCGGGTTGAGGCTCGGCCAACGCGCCAACGGTGTCTCCAAGCTTCACGGCGAGGTCTCGCGGGAGATGTTCAACGGCCTGTGGCCGGACTTCGACGCCACCGAGGTGCCCATCGGTTCCGTCACCAACGGCGTCCACCACCGCACCTGGATCCACCCGGAGCTCCTGGAGATCCTGAAGGCGCACACCGACGACGCCAGCACGGTCGTCGACGGCTACGACTGGGCCGCCATCCAGGAAGTGGACGACGACACCCTCTGGGGCCTGAAACGGCAGCTTCGTTCCTCCATGATCCAGATGGCGCGCAAACGCCTGGCGGAGTCCTGCAAGGCCCGGGGCATCCCCGCCGACTGGACCTCCGAGGCACTGAACCCGCGGGTCCTGACCCTCGGTTTCGCCCGCCGCGGCGCCTCCTACAAGCGCCTGACGCTGATGCTGTCGAACCCGGAGCGCCTGAAGGCCCTCCTCAACCACCCCACCACGCCCATCCAGATCGTGATCGCGGGCAAGGCCCACCCCGCCGACAACATCGGCAAGTCGCTGATCCAGCAGATGGTGCAGTTCTCCGACCAGGACGACGTGCGCGGAAAACTGGTCTTCCTGCCCGACTACGACATGTCCCTGGCGCGTCCCCTGTACCCGGGCTGCGACGTGTGGGTCAACAACCCGCTGCGCCCCTACGAGGCCT
Organism: Arachnia sp.; assembly: GCF_057238465.1. Lineage (NCBI taxonomy): Bacteria > Bacillati > Actinomycetota > Actinomycetes > Propionibacteriales > Propionibacteriaceae > Arachnia > Arachnia sp. The sequence continues at coordinate 260,009 of NZ_DBHHFZ010000002.1, read as the reverse complement.
GCGGCACATCCGGCATGAAAGCAGCCCTCAACGGCGCCGCGAACCTGTCCATCCGCGACGGCTGGTGGGACGAACTGTACTCGCCGAGGTTCGGTTGGGAGATTCCCTCGGCGGAGGGCATCACGGACCAGGCCGAGCGTGACGCCGCGGAGGCCGAGTTCCTCTACTCGATCATCGAGAACGAGATCATCCCACGCTTCTACACCCTCGACGCGAACGGCAACCCCACCGAGTGGCTCAAGATGATGCGCGACTGCATCTCCGAGCTCGGCCCGGAGATCCTCGCCTCCCGCATGGTCCGCGACTACGTCACCGACTACTACACCCCGGCTGCGCGTTCCCTCGCCGCCCGGAACGATGACGACGTCGCCGCCGACCTGGCGAAGTGGAAGGAACGGGTCCGCCGCGACTGGCACACCGCCCAGGTCGTCGGCCTCGACGTCGGTGTCATCGGGCAGCTCGAAACCGGCACCGTCCTGCGTCCGACCGTCGACGTCCGGCTCGGTGCCCTGAGGGCCGAGGACGTCGCGGTGCAGCTGATCTTCGGCGATGTCGACAACGAGGACAGGCTCCACGACATCCGCAAGTACCCGACGGTTCCCGTCGGGGAGGCCGACGGGGTGACCCGGTTCGTCGCCGAGATCCCCACTCGCTACGCGGGACAGATCGGTTGCCTGGCCCGCATGGTGCCCTCGCATCCGCTGCTGGCCAGCGACTCCGAGATGGGGCTGTCCGCCGTCATCAGGTGAGCCGGGCCGTGCAGGCGGGGACCAGCCCACGCCCCACCGGCACGCCCCCGGAATCGGAAAGCCCCCGCGGGAGAAAGAACCCGCGGGGGCTTTTCCGTGCCTGTTGCCCGGTGGTGTCCCGGGGCTCAGGGAATGAGCACCGGGGACATGCCCAGCAGCTCGGCAGCGGTGGTCGGCACGTCACAGCGCATCAGCACCACGCAACGCCCCGGGACCCTCAGCACGGAACCGGGAGACATTTCATCGGCTGACAGCTCATCAGGTCCCGCTGAATGCCAGATGATCCTCAGCTGAGCGGCCCAGGGCAGGCCGGGAAGGGTCACATCGATGGGCTCGGCCCCCGAGTGGAACCACGTCAGGAAGGCATTCGCCTCGTCGGAGACGTACATGCCCAACAGGCGGCGGGAACCGTCGCACCAGTCCTGCTCGGTCATCTGGGTGCCGTGGTCGTTGAGCCAGGTGAGGTCGACGCGTCCGAGGTTCTCCCCGTGTGCGTTGATGACATCGGTGTGGTGCAGGTAGCGGTCGGGGCGCAGCAGGGGATGCTCCGCTCTCAGGTGCAGGAGATCGGCCAGGCGGATCCGGACCGCCTGCCAGCGGGGATCGGGGGTCCAGTCCACCCAGCTCAGCGGAGAATCCTGGCAGTAGGCGTTGTTGTTGCCCTTCTGGGTGCGCCCGAATTCGTCGCCGGCGAGGATCATGGGGGTTCCGGTCGCGAGAACCTGGGTGGCGTGCATGTTGAGCACCTGCCGGGCCCGCAGGTCGTTTATGGCGGGATCGTCGCTGTCACCCTCGAAACCGTGGTTCCAGGAACGGTTGTTGTCGCTGCCGTCGCGGTTGCCCTCACCGTTTGCGGAGTTGTGTTTCACGTCGTAGCTGACCAGGTCGCGCATCGTGAATCCGTCGTGGGCGGTGACGAAGTTGATCGAGGCCTGTGGGGGACGACCGCTGCGCTGGAACACGTCGGAGGAACCGGACAGCCGGGTCGCGAGTTCCTGGACCCCGTGGACGGTGCTCTTCCAGTAGTCGCGGACGTGATCGCGGAACCGGTCGTTCCATTCGGACCAGCCGAGACCGAAACTGCCGAGCTGGTACCCGTAGGGGCCGATGTCCCAGGGTTCGGCGATCAGCTTCACCCCGGCGAGCACGGGGTCGGAGTCGATCTGCTGTTTCAGGGGATGGTCATGGACGAAATGGTGCTGGCCGTTGCGGAACAGGGTGGGGGCCAGGTCGAAACGGAATCCGTCAACCCCCATGTGTTCCACCCAGTAGCGCAGGGAATCGATGATCAGTTGCCGGACCATCGGTGTGGAGGAGTTCACCGAGTTCCCGCAGCCGGTCACGTCGTAGTCGTCCCTCAGGTCATCGGTGAGGCGGTAGTAGCCCGCGTGGTCGATGCCGCGCATGGAAAGCGTCGGTCCCTCGTGCCCGCCCTCAGCGGTGTGGTTGTAGACGACGTCGAGGATCACCTCGATGCCGGCTTCGTGGAGGGCGGCGACCATGGCCTTGAATTCCGTCACCTGGTTCCCGAGGGTGCCTCTGGTGGCGTAGTAGGCGTGCGGGGCGAAATAGCTGAGGGTGTTGTAGCCCCAGTAGTTGCGCAATCCCTTGTAGGCGATGAAGGGCTCGGAGGCGTAGTGGTGGATGGGCAGCAGCTCGACCGCCGTGATGCCGGTGTCCAGCAGGTAGGAGATCACATCCGGGTAGGCCAGGGCCGCGTACGAGCCGCGCATGTGCTCGGGAACCAGCGGGTGCAACTTCGTGAAACCGCGCACGTGCATCTCGTAGATGACCGACTCGGCCATCGGACGCCTGCCGCCCGCCACCGGAGGGGGCGGAGGAGTGTCGGCCACGACGACGCTGAGCGGCACGGCCCCGAAGGAATCGGTGGCATCGGGACGGAAATCGTCGTGCGCCAGGTGGTCGTGGATCGGCCCCCGGTAGTCCACGCCGCCGGTAACGGCCCGGGCGTAGGGGTCGAGCAGCAGCCGGGCCGGGTTGAAACGCCGGCCGCGGCTCGGGTCCCAGTCCCCGTGGACACGGTAGCCGTACTCCTGTCCCTCACCGATACCGGGAACGAAGGCGTGCCAGATTCCCTGGTCGTCCACCTTCATCTCCACGTTTCGTTGGTTCTTCATCAGGTCCACGAGCGACAGCTCCACGCGTTTGGCGCGGGGGGCCCACAGACCGAAGCTGACACCGTCCTTCTCGACCTTCGCTCCCAGGCGGCTGGTGTCGAGCGGCTCAATGAACATGTTTCGCCTTCCGGCCCCCGGTGGGCATCCGCCCCGAGGGCCGGACCATTTTGCCACATGTCGTCTGATCTCGCGGAAATCCCCGCGCGATAGGAGCTTGACCGGAGCCGCGGATGGTTATGGTGAACCGGTGAGCACCTACCTGGACCACGCCGCCACCTCGCCGATGCGCCCCGAAGCACGAGAAGCGCTGCTGACCGAGCTCGGACGGGTCGGGAACCCCTCATCCCAGCATCGCGCGGGGCAGCGGGCCAGGTGCCGCCTCGAGGAGGCGCGGGAGGAACTGGCGGCGGCGTTCGGCGCCCACCCCGGGGAGGTGATCTTCACATCGGGGGGATCGGAGGCGGACTCGATCGCCATTCTGGGTTCCCTCGCGGCCCGGCCCGGGAGGCCACGGAGCCTGATCTCGGCGGTCGAGCACCCGGCCGTGCAGGAGGCCCGCGGCAGGGGGGCCGAGGTGCTTCCGGTGAAAAACGACGGCCTCGTCGAGGACACGGCATGGGAGGTCGTGGACGAGAAAGTGGCCGTGATCTCCGTGATGAGGGTGAACAACGAGACCGGGGTGATCCAGCCCCTCGACGGCCTGGTCGCCGCCAGTTCCAGGACGGGCGCGTGGAGCCACAGCGACGCGGTGCAGGCCTTCGGGCACATACCACTGGACTTCCACGCCATGAACCTGGACCTGATGAGCGTCTCCGCCCACAAGATCGGCGGCCCTGTCGGAATCGGGGCCCTCGCGGTGCGGCGCGGCATCACCCCGGCGCCGATCGGGCTCGGCGGCGGGCAGGAGGGGCGTCTGCGTTCCGGCACGCCCCCGGTTGCCCTGGCGGCCTCCTTCGCGGCTGCCGCGACGGCGGCCGTGGCGGGACTCGAGACCGAGTCCCGAAGACTCGCCGCGCTCCAGGAACGGATTCGTGCGATCGCGTCGGACTGCGGGGGGCGCATCAATGGTGAGAACTGCGCTCCGCACGTCGTGAACGTCACCTTCCCCGGGCTGCGGGCCCAGGACCTGCTGTTCCTGCTGGACGCCGAGGACATCCACGCCTCGGCGGGTTCCGCCTGCCGCGCCGGGGTGTACCGGCCCAGCGAGGTGCTGCTGGCGATGGGTGCCCCCGAGGACGAGGCCATGGCCACGGTCCGGTTCTCCCTCGGCCACACGAGCGGCCCGCAGGACATCGCCCGGCTTCGCGAGGTGTTGCCGGTGGCCGTGGAACGGGCCCGGGCGGCCGGGTAGAATTCTTCGGCCGCAGATCCGGAGGAGGGGAGATGAAGGTACTGGCAGCCATGTCCGGCGGAGTGGACTCCGCCGTCGCCGCGGCGCGCCTCGTCGCCGCCGGACACGACGTGACGGGTGTGCACCTGGCGCTGAACCGCAACCCGCAGCCCTACCGGGAGGGGTCGCGCGGCTGTTGTTCCCTGGAGGACGCCCACGACGCCAGGCGCGCCGCCGACCTGCTGGACATTCCTTTCTACGTGTGGGATTTCTCCGAACAGTTCCAAACGGAGGTGGTTGACGACTTCGTCGCCGAGTACCGTGCGGGCCGCACCCCGAACCCCTGCCTCAGGTGCAACGAGAAGATCAAGTTCGCGGCCGTGCTGGACCGGGGACTCGCTCTCGGCTTCGATGCCGTCGCCACGGGACACTACGCCCGGGTCGTTGACAACGGGTCGGAACTGGAACTGCACCGCGCCGCCGACCCGGACAAGGACCAGTCCTACGTGCTCGGTGTTTTGAACCAGGACCAGCTGCGCCGCTCCCTGTTCCCGCTCGCCGACACCCCGAAACCACAGGTGCGGGCGGAGGCCCACTCGCTGGGTCTCAGGGTCGCGGACAAACCCGACTCCTACGACATCTGCTTCATTCCCGACGGCGACACCCAGGGCTACCTGAGGGCCCATCTCGGCGAAACCCCGGGGCCGATCGTGGACCGCGCCGGAAACGAACTCGGGAGACACAGGGGACATCACGGTTTCACCATCGGGCAGCGCAAGGGACTCGATCTGCGCGTCCCCGCGCCGGACGGCAACCCCCGCTACGTGCTGCGGATCGAACCCGCCGACAACCGCGTGGTCGTCGGCCCCGGGGAATCACTCCTGGTCACCCACCTCACGGGCATCCGCCTCACCTGGACCCAGCGCAGGGTGCCCGGAAGCTGGCGGGGACATGTGCAGTACCGGGCCCACGGGGCGGCGCTGCCCGCCACCATCACCACCACCGGGGAGGACCAGGTGCGGGTGGAACTCGACGAACCGACCCGAGGGGTGGCGCCGGGACAGTCCATGGTGTTCTTCGACGCCACCCGGGTGGTCGGCTCCGCGACGATCAGCGAGACCTCATGATGCGTGTGACCGCCGCCGGTTCCCTGCCCGGGGACGACTTCCGCGGGGCCCTGGCCGCGATGACGGAAGCCCTCCCGGAGGTGCTTCCCCTCCCAGAACTGCCCGCGCGGGGCGTGGGATCCGAGATGACCGGCAGGGCGTTGGGGATCATCGACGGCCTCGGTTTCGACATCCAACCCGCCGGGTGGCGCCTGACCGCCGCGCCCGGAGCGGATCATCGCAGGGCGAAGGCCCGATGGCGCCACGACCTGGACGATGCCGAGGAACTGCTCCAGGGTTTCGACGGTGTGCTGAAGGTCGCGCTGGCCGGGCCGTGGACCCTCGCGGCCACGGTGGAACGCCCCCGGGGAGACCGGTTGCTGGCCGATCACGGGGCCCGCAGGGAACTGGCGCAGGCGCTGACCGAGAGCTGGTTCCGGCTCCGGGCGGAGCTGCGGCGCCGCATCCCGGGGGCGAAGGTGCTGCTGCAGCTCGACGAACCAGCGCTGATGGCCGTCAGTGCCGGCACCATTCCCACGGCCTCCGGTTTCGGCAAACACCGCCGCGTCGAGGTTCCGGAACTGGTCGGTGCCCTGAAACCCCTGGCGGATGGCGCCTGGCTGCACTGCTGCGCCCCCGGGAACTGGCTGCCGGTGGCGGAACGCGCGGGATTCGCGGCGGCCGCCGTCGACACCCGGCTGTTCCGGGAACCGGCGGAGATCGACGCCCTGGTGCAGTGGGCGCAGGCGGGAAGGAACCTGGCCCTGGGGGTCGTCGAAACCGCGGCCGGGCGCGTCCAGGGAGTTGACGAACTGGTCCGGGAAACCCTGCGGGTGCTGCGTCCCCTGGAGCTTCCCACCCCGAGCGTCGACTCCGGAGTGCTGCTCACCACGGCCTGCGGCATGGCCTCCTGGAAGGTGACGGACGTGCCGGGCCAGCTGGCCTCGCTGCGGAGGGCAGGCGCACTCGCCGCTGAGGCCCTGCACCGGGACAACCCCTAGACTTCTGTCCGTGCGCTTCTTCTCCGACCTCAACCTGAACGGACCCACTCCGCTTCGTGCACAGCCCCGGGTCGGGGAGTGGGGGCCGGAAATGGTGCCCTCCACCCGCTGGAAGAAATGGGCCCGGGTGCTCGTTCCGATGATCGCGATCGGCCTGGCCGTCGGGGTGTTCTTCCTGGCCCGCACCTTCTACCTGATGCTCACCGGGGACGCGGCCAGCGCTTACTTCTCGTAGGTGACGGCCTTCAACACCTCCGGCCAAGTCAGGTCCAGCCGCCGCCCACCCAGGGAGATCAAACCCAGGGCGGCCAGGACACCCAGTACCGGCCCCACCGGCAGGAACACCCAGCCGAGCAGCGGGAAACGATAGGAAGCGAAGACCATCAGCGCCACCGGCAGCAACAGGATCACCGACCCGATCATCTGGAGCATGCTGGCGAGAAAAGCCGCCCCCTGCCCCTTCGACGTGCTGGCGAACGGATTGGTGCCCGGCGGGGGAGCGGTTCCATTCAGGAAGGAACTGATCAACAGGCTTATTCCCTGGTTGGCGATCAGGGCGCCCAGGCCCAGCCCGAAGGCGAACGGGAAAACATTCCACGCCCCCAGCAGTGCCGAGGCCAGCACCGTGGTCAGCGCGAACGTGCCCCCGTAGGTCAAGGAAGTCGCCATGAGACGACCCAACCGGTCCTCGAAACCCCGGATCCCGGAGACCGCGTGCAGCCACAACGCCGAACCGTCCATGGGCGTGTCCTGCAACGTACCGATGCCTCCCAGCCAGACGGCCAGGGCAACCACAAACCAGAGGAACTCGGGGGTCAGTTTCTCGTCCCGGACCATGTTCGCGAAAACCACGAAGAAGGGCGTGGCCATGATCACCAACACCGAGGTGAATCTGCGGGGGTCGCGTCGCAGATACCGCAGGTTCCGGGCGGCGATGGCCCCGGCGGGGTCCGGGGGAAACAAGCGGTCCAGCCAGGGCGAGGACACGGTCTCGGCGCCGCTGCCGGCGCTGGGCAGGGGACTGGTCAGGGCCCGGTCCAGCTGCCGGGACCACAACCAGGTCATCGCCGCGAGCAGCACCAGGGCCAGGGCGAGGCGCAGCGCCGCCAACCCGAATTGCCCAGCCGCCAGGTCGACGGGCAAGCTCCAGACCCAGCCCATGGGGGTCCAGCCGGTGGCGCCGCCCAACATCTCGACGGTTTCCCAGTTCATGCCGAGAGCAAACATTCCGCGACCCAGCAGCGGGATACCCCAACTGACCGCGATCAGGCCGAGCAGGAGCACCACGTACAAGAGATCCCGGCTCCTGCGGGCGGCCAGCCAGTGCGACAGGGCGGTGACCAGGATCCGGCCGGCGAGCATTCCCGTCACCACGCCGAGGACCGTGGACGCGATACCTGCGACCGCCAGCAGCGGGTCGGTGGCCCAGCCGATCACGAAACCGCAGCAGACCAGGAGGGTGAAGGCCCCCGGTAGGGTGAACAGGTCCGAGACCAGCAGGGGAGCCACCAGATCACGGGACCGGAGCGGGAACAACACCAGGCGCTGCGGGGACACGGAATCGTCCATGGCGAAGAACAACACCGACCCGAAGGTCCACACCAGGACCAGGGTGGCGCCCGCCGCGAGCATCAATGGGGAACGCGCATCGGGCAGATGCCCCAGGGACGCCAGTCCCACGGTCAGGCCGATGAACAGCGGCAGCATCATCAAGGCGAGCAGCAGGTATCCGACCGTCGCCCACGGGCTGCTCCTGAGAGAGGAGAGCTGGGAGCGAAGCCTCACAGCGACGAGCGGCGCAACCATTGCAGCGTCTCCTCCCCGGTCATCCGTCCCTGACCGACCAGCTCCACGAATTTCTGCTGAAGGCTCGCGTCACCCCGGACCTGGTCCACGGTGCCCGAGACCAGGATGCGCCCGGCCGCCATTATCCCGACCCCGTCGCAGATGCTCTCCACCAGCTCCATGACGTGGCTGGACAGCAGCACCGTGCCACCACCGTCCACGTAGTCACGCAGCAGGTCGCGGATGACCTGGCCGGAAACCGGATCCACGGCTTCGAGGGGTTCGTCGAGGATCAACAGCCTGGGGGCGTGGATCAGGGCGCTGGCCAGCGAGATTTTCTTCGTCATGCCGGCTGAGTAGTCGGCGACCAGTTTGTCGGCGGCATCCGCGAGATCCAGCACGTTCAGCAGCTCCCGCGAACGTTCCTCGACGACCTCGGGGGCGAGACGACGCAACCGGCCGTTGTAGCGGAGCAGCTCGGAGCCGGTTAGGCGATCGAACAGCAGCACCCCGTCGGGCAGCACCCCGATGTGTTTCTTGGCGGTCACCGGATCCGACCAGACATCGTTGCCGAGCACCATGGCCGTTCCGGAGTCGGGCCGGAGCAGGCCACAGATCATGGACATCGCGGTGGTCTTGCCCGCGCCGTTCGGGCCGACCAGGCCGAACAGATGCCCTTGGGGGATCTGAAGGCTCAGGTTGTCCACGGCCACCTTGGGACCGAAACGTTTGAGAAGACCATCTGTGACCAGAGCTTGGTTCATGGTCACAACTCTATGGAATCATGTGGCCCGAATCGGGCGGAATCAGCGGGATGACTGCGCATCGCGCAGGATTATCACCAGCTGCACCCGATCCCGGAGCTGGAGTTTCGCCAGGATCCGGGTGACGGTTTTCTTGGCGGATTCGGGCTGGATGAAAAGCCGCTCACCTATCTCCGCGTTGGTCATTCCTTGGGCGACGAGCCCCGCCACGTCGCGTTCCCGGGGGGTCAACTGCCCGAGGCGTTCCTGCGCCGCGCGCTGCTGCGGGGTGGTGGAGTGCGGCATGTGTCGTTCGAGCAGCTGCCGGGTGATGCGTGGGGTGAGGATCGCGTCGCCCGCGGCGACCGCCCGGAGCGCCTGGTGAAGATCAGCGGTCCGGGTGTCCTTCAGGAGGAAACCGGAAGCGCCCGCCCCGAGCGCACCGAAGGCGTAGTCGTCCTGGTCGTAGGTGGTCAGCACCAGCACCTTGACACCGGGATGGTTTCCGGTGATGGCGGCCGTGGCGTCGATGCCGTTCAGGACCGGCATCCGGACGTCCATCAGGACCACGTCGGGCCGGGGCATGTGCTGCCGTTCGAGGGATGCGAGCTGGTCGAGGGCGTCCCGCCCGTTCTCGGCCTGCGCGACCACCCGGAGATCATCGGCCTTGCCGATCATGAGGGCGAGCCCCATGCGCGTGGCCCGCTGGTCGTCGACGATCATCACCGTCGTGGTCATGGCCGCTCCTCGGGCAGGACGGCGCGCAGACACCAGCCGCCGGCGGTGACCCCCGCGGTCAGGGTGCCGCCGCGGGATGCGACGAGACGGGTCAGGTTCGCCAGGCCGTGGCCGGGTGCACCCGGACCCTCTGTCCGGCCGTCATCGGTGATGGTGATCGTCGTGGCGGTCGGTGTGTGGTCGATCGCGACGGTGACCCGGGTGGCGTCCGCGGCGTGGCGCATGACATTGGTCAGGGCCTCGCGGACGATCGTGAAGGCCAGCCCGGCCAGGGCCGGATCGGCGGGACGTGTGCCGGTCCTGGTCGATGCCACGGCCAGGCCGGCCCGCCGGGCGGTCGCCAGCAGCGGATCGAGATCATCCCAGGTGCGGGTGGTCGTCGCAGCCAGGAACTCGTCGGCGGGGGATGCGGGATGAAGCGCGTCAACGGCGCGCCGGGTATCTGCCAGTCCCTCCCGGGCCAGGGCGTTGATGGTCTCGATCGCGTCCTCGAGTACGGGATTCCCCGTGGTCTCCCGCAGCCCCTCGGACAGGGCGATGATGGCGGTCAGGTCGTGGCCGACGCTGTCGTGGAGCTCGGCGGCGATCCGCGCCTGGCGGCGGGCGGCGTCGCGTTGATCGGTCAGCTGACTCTGCCGCGCCCGTGCCGCCAGTTCGGCGTCGCGATGACGCAGCAGGTCACGGCGCGCCCGGAAGGTCAGGGCCACGGCGACCACGGCCGTGAGAACGAACAATGACGAGATCGTCCCGCCGGCGAAACCCGCGTTCGGTCCGCCCTCGAGAACCTCGGGGATGATCAGGCATGCGGCTGCCGTGCTGATCCCGGTGCAACACGCAAGGACACCGGCCCGGGAGGCCAGGGCGTAGGCGCCCATCAGCATGGGAAGGGCGTAGTAGCTGTGGGCCCCCGCCAGCACGAGGCCCGCAGTCAGCAGGACCAGACCGGTGGTGACGGCCGTGACGAGCGGCCAGCGGCGCCGGAACAACAAGGAGGCGATGCTGATCGCGGTGAACGCCACCCACCAAGGGACGGGCAGCACGCTTCCCGCGCCCTTGAGATCCAGCAGCCGGTAGGTCATGAAGGACTGGAACAAACCGATCATGCCGGCGCCGATCCAGACGGGTTCAGAACTGGCGTGCCAGGCCCCGGCGACCTGATCGATGAAGGTCCTCGGGGCCACGGGCGGCTGCGGCGCGCTCATGGGGTGCGGGTGATCCTGCGCAGCAGCGCACTCGTCCAGAACACCACCCAGACCACCGCTATGGCACCGGCCACCAGCATGGAACCCACGGATGTGATGCTATCGGGTTGGCGGGAGGCGAAGGCCGAGGTGATCAGGGAGAGCGGATACAGACCGGCCAGTGACGGAGCCGCCAGGCTCAGGACGAATCCCCCGATGGTGGTCAGCAGCAGGATGCTCATGATCGCGGCGAAGGAACTCGCGATGATCCCGACCCACATGACGAACACCTCGACGACCCAAACCGACAGGGCGACGGGTACGACGCGGGCCAGGTACGGGCCGAGTTCCGCCGGGTCGAAGCCGAGCAGCAACCCGGTGACGGCGAACTCGGTGAGGAACACCAGAGCGGTCACCAACGCCGTCTGCGCGGTGTGCAACAACTTGCCCGCGACCATGGCGCCCGCCAGCCCGGAGGCCGACATGCGCTGCCAGTTCCGGCCCTCGTGCTCACCGGCGGCGCTCTGGGCGGTGAAGGCGCCGATGACCAAGGGGATGAAGAGCATCGACGACATCAACGAACCCTGCCCCCAGATGACGGCCCAAGTGGCCCCTTGGGCGAAGAACTCAGCACGGTACTCCATGAAGTGGGCGTATCCGGAGAGCAGACCGACCGCGCACAGCAGGGCCAGCGCCGGCCAGTACCAGAGGTTTGAGGCCTTGCGGTTCTCCCACAGCCAGGCCGCCCGCACCGAGGGGCGGGGCCGGGGCGGTCTCCGGTGCCCGGTGGGAAGACGGTCGATTGTCTTGGTGCTCATCGGTGATTCTCCTTGTATTTGACGACAGACCGGGAGATGCAAACCCAGGCGGCGGCTGCGAGAACCGCCCCGAGCGCGTTCACCCAGGGATGGGCGACGAGCGCGGTTTCCATCCCGGTTTGTCTGAGCAGCTGCGTGCTCACCGGATTCGCCGCGGCCGGCAGCCCCCAGGGCAGCGCCCAGCCCAGCGGGGCCAGATCCATGAAGGGCAGGGCCGAAGAAGTGATCCCGGCCACGACTGCCACCCCCAGGCCGATCGCCTGCTTCTCCAGGCAGGCCGCCAACGCCAGCTGCACCGCCACGGTGGCCACCGAGGCCGCCAGCAGCACAACCAGCCCCGGCCAGAGCGCTTCCTGATATCCTGCGTCGCTCCTCAGCCCGAGCCCCGGCCCGGCAGAAGCGAGGAGCCCGATGAAAAGCGACTCACCTGCCGCGATACTCGCGGAACCAACCACCAGTTTCGCCGTGAACCGTGTGGCCGCCCGCTGCTTGAAGGCCGTGAGCAGCTGATCCATGCGTTCCTCCGTGTCGAGCGTGACCAGCCTGGAGGCCAGCAGGGCAGCGACGATGGGCATCAGCAGCAGTCCCAGGTACAGGGGCTCGGTGAGGCTCAGAATCATCAGGCGCGCCTCCACCACGCCCGTGCTGCGTTTGAGCGTCATGGCTGCGAGCCAGAGCAGCTGAAGCGCGATGGCCCCGGAGGCCATGAGCCAGTAGTGTTTGCGTTTCATCTTGCGGAACTCCATGCCGACGGCGGTCATCGCTGTACCTCCTGTCCGGCGAGGGGATCGGTCAGTTCCAGGAAGGCCTGTTCCAAGCTCTTGCGAACCGTCTGGACCCGGAACAGGGTCTGGCCGGCCTGGACGATCCGGGTCACCAGGTCCCCGACGAGCGGGTCGGGGAGCATCGGGGTGCGGATGACGCCACCGGTGACCCGATGCCCGATCCGGTGCGCCCTCAACAGGGCGGAAACCCCGGCGGGATCGGCGACCGTGAACTCGATGACCCCCTCGTCCCGCAACCCCGACAACGGTCCCTGGTAGCGCAATCTTCCGGCGCAGATGATGCCCACCGAGTCAGCCATCTGTTCGATCTCCGACAGGATGTGGGAGGAGACGATCACGGTCACCCCCTCCTGCCGGGCCAGGGCCACGATCAGCTGCCGGATCTCGGCCACGCCGGCCGGATCCAGACCATTGGTCGGCTCATCCAGCAGGATCAGTCGCGGATCCGCCAGCAACGCCATCGCCAATCCCAGGCGTTGTTTCATGCCCATCGAGTACCGCTTGACCAGTTTGGACTCCTGACCCGTCAAGCCGACCGTCTTCAGTGCGTGCTGCACCCGGGGCCCGGGCAATCCCAGGTAGTCCGCGAGCATTGTGAGGTTTTCCCTGCCCGACAGGCTCGGGTAGTACGACGGCCCCTCGATCAGCGACCCGATGGCCCCGGATGGCAGCGGCGACCCGGTTCCCACCGGATGACCCAGCACACTCATCCTTCCCGATGTCGGTTTCACCAGGCCCAGGAGCAGTTTCATCGTCGTTGACTTTCCCGCCCCGTTCGGGCCCAGGAAACCGTAGACACCACCCTGGGGGACCTGCAGATTGATTCCGTCCACCGCGTTGAAATCCTTGTAGGACTTGGTCAATGCCTCCGTGGTGACCACCAGGTTCCTCGCCGGGTGCGGGCAGCGTGCTCCGCGTGGATCGATCCGGGCCGGAGCCGGCGTCATTTCTGTCGTGTTCATGACTCCATGGGATCCCGCGGCCGGTTTCCTGCGCACCCCGTCGGCGACAACTGTCCCCCTGGGGGGACCGAAACGGCTTGGAGGGGAGTGCCTGGAGGGTTCAAAGCCGATTCCGTTACGATCTTCCCCAATTCTCTGGTTGTTTCTGGGGGCCGTGGACAGGAAATTGAATGCGGAGATTGGGAGACGGGCAGCGCCGCCCGCGCACAGGGGTGACCAGGGCAACGGAGACCGTCGAGCGGATCAAACAGTTCATAACGACCAACGGGCTTCAACCCGGTGACTGCCTGCCCAGCGAATCCGACCTGTGCGACAGGCTCGGTGTTTCCCGGAGCTCGGTCCGGGAGGCCGTGAGGACCCTCAGCAGCCTGGACATCGTCGAGGTTCAGCACGGCCGGGGAACCTTCGTCGGGAACGTCACCCTCCATCCCCTGGTGGAAACGCTGGCCTTCCGCATCGACATGCTCCCCGGGGAGAACCAACAGGCGCTCCGCGAGGTGGTCGAGGTGCGGCGGGGAATCGAGCTGGGTGAGGCCGGGCAGGTCTGTTCCGCGCTGCGGGGAACCGGCGACGAGGAACTCCACCGGCTGGTCAACCAGATCGCCGAGGCGAGGAGGGAGGAGAAATCCTTCGCGGAGCTGGACCGTGGCTTCCACGTCACCCTCATGCGCCGCGCGGGCAGAAAGATCATCGCGGACCTGGTCGCGGCCTTCTGGGATGTCCAGGCCATGACACTGGCGAAGCTCCCACCGGGCACCGTGACGGACCTGCCCGGCGCGCACACGGAGATCCTCGGGGCAGCCGAGGCCGGGGACGTGAACGGCTACCGGCGAGCGGTCTGCAAACACTACGAACCCCTTCTCGAGAGGTTCCGGCGCTAGGATTGGCCACGCCCGCGGCAGCGGGATTGCAGACCAACTAGGAGAAACCGTGGCCCTGACCCCTCAGGAGGTGGCGCGGCTGGCAGCGCTGTCCCGGCTCGAACTGACCGAGTCGGAATGCGCTGAACTGGCCCCCGAACTGGAAGTGATCCTGGGCTCCGTGGCCCGGGTGGGCGAGGTGGCGGGCGATGACGTCCCCCTCATGACTCATGCGCTTCCGCTGACCAACGTGATGCGCCCCGACCGGGTACGCGAATCCCTGCCCCAGCAGGCGGTGCTGGCGGGAGCCCCCGACGTCGAGGACGACCGTTTCCGCATTCCCCGGATCCTGAGCGAGGACTGAGCCGTGACCGAGATCATCACACGAACGGCCCACGAACAAGCCGACCTGCTCGCGGCGGGCGAGGTGAGCTCCGTCGAACTGACCCGCGCCCATCTCGACCAGATCGAGGCGGTTGACCCGGCCCTCAACGCATTCCTGCACGTCGACGCCGAAGGCGCCCTGGCCGCCGCGGCCGCGATCGACGCCCGCCGGGCCAAAGGTGAGGAACTCGGCCCGCTGGCGGGAATCCCCATCGCGGTGAAGGACAACTTCTGCACCACCGGGATGCCCACCACCTGCGGTTCCCGCATCCTGGAGGGCTGGATCCCGCCCTACGACGCGACGGTCATCGCGCGCCTCAAACAGGCCGGGCTGATCATCCTCGGCAAGACCAACATGGACGAGTTCGCGATGGGATCCTCCACCGAGACCTCCGCCTTCGGTCCCTCCCGCAACCCGTGGGACCTCGACCGGATTCCCGGCGGCTCGGGGGGAGGATCCTCCGCCGCGGTGGCGGGCTGCCTCGCCCCGCTCGCCCTGGGCTCCGACACCGGCGGTTCCATCCGCCAGCCCGGTGCCGTGACCGGCACCGTCGGGGTGAAACCCACCTACGGCGGGGTGTCGCGCTACGGGGTGGTGGCGATGGCCTCCAGCCTGGACCAGCCCGGCCCCGTCACCCGCAACGTCCTGGACGCCGCGCTGCTGCACGCAGCCATGGGCGGCCACGACCCCATGGATTCCACATCCATCGCGCAGCCGCTGCCCCCGCTGGTGGAGGCGGCGCGCCGCCGCGAGGTCGAGGGGTTGAGGATCGGCGTGGTCAAGGAGCTCGGCGGTGAGGGCTACGACGCCGCCGTCGAGACCCGCTTCACCGAGGCCGTCCAGTGGCTGCGCGACGGCGGTGCCGAGGTGGTCGAGGTGTCCTGCCCGCACTTCGAATACGCCCTGGCCGCCTACTACCTGATCATGCCTGCGGAACTGTCCAGCAACCTCGCGCGCTTCGACGCGGTGCGCTACGGGCTGCGGCTAGGCGACGACGGGTCCCGCGACATGGAGGCAGTCACCTCATTCACCAGAGGACAGGGTTTCGGACGCGAGGCCAAACGCCGGCTCATCATAGGCACCTACGCCCTTTCCAGCGGCTACCACGACCAGTACTACGGATCCGCCCAGAAGGTCCGCACCCTCGTGGCCCGCGACTTCGAGGCGGCCTTCGCCGAGTGCGACGTGCTGGTCTCACCCACCACACCCACCGTCGCGTTCAGGCTGGGGGAGCGCACCAGCGATCCGATGGCGATGTACAAGGCGGACCTGTGCACCATCCCGTCGAACCTCGCAGGCAACGCGTCGGCGAGTTTCCCCGTCGGGCTGAGCGAGGAGGGACTGCCCGTCGGGTTGCAGGTGATCGCACCCCCGCTGGCCGACGACCGGCTCTACCGGGTGGGTGGTTTCATCGAGGCAACCCTGGAGGACAGGCTGGAGGGGCCGCTGCTCAAACGGGCGAAACCCCTCGACGGAACAAGGGCGGTGTGGTGATGACGGACCTGATGGACTTCGACGAGGTCATCGAGAACTACGACCCGGCGCTCGGGTTGGAGGTGCACGTCGAACTCAACACGAAATCGAAGATGTTCTGCGGCTGCTCCACCGAGTTCGGGGCGGAACCGAACACCCAGACCTGCCCCGTGTGCCTCGGCCTGCCGGGTGCGCTTCCCGTGGTCAACGCGAAAGCCGTCGAATCCGCGATCCGCATCGGGTTGGCGCTCGGCTGCCGGATCGCGCCGTGGGGCAGGTTCGCGCGGAAGAACTACTTCTACCCGGACATGACCAAGAACTTCCAGACCTCCCAGTATGACGAACCGATCGCCTTCGACGGCCGGGTCGAACTGGAGGTCGACGGGGAGAGCTTCGTGGTCGAGATCGAACGCGCTCACATGGAGGAGGACGCCGGCAAACTGACCCACATCGGGGCGACGGGACGCATCCACGGGGCCGATCACTCCGTCATCGACTACAACCGGGCCGGCATGCCGCTGATCGAGATCGTCACCCGGCCCATCCTCGGCACCGGGGCGAAGGCCCCGCAGGTGGCGCGCGCCTACGTCGCCCACCTGCGTGATCTGATGCGCGCCCTCGACGTCTCGGACGTGCGCATGGAACAGGGTTCGCTGCGCTGCGACGCGAACGTGTCGCTGGCTCCCAGGGGATCGGCGGAGTTGGGAATCCGCACCGAAACCAAGAACGTGAACTCGCTGCGCTCCATCGAACGGGCCGTCACCTTCGAGATGCGACGCCAGGCCGCGATCCTCGCGGACGGGGGACGGGTCACGCAGGAAACCCGGCACTTCCACGAGGGCGACGGCTCAACCAGCCCCGGCCGCTCCAAGGAGGAGGCGCAGGACTACCGCTATTTCGCGGAACCGGACCTCGTGCCCGTGGCGCCCAGCGCGGAATGGATCGAGGAACTGCGCGCCACGCTTCCCGAACCCCCCGCCGAGCGTCGCAGGCGCCTGGCCGAGGAATGGGACATCGACGCCAGGACCATGGCAGCCGTCGTGGCCGCCGGGGCCCTGGACCTGATCGAGGCGACGGTGGCCGCGGGGGCCTCCCCGCAGTCGGCCCGGAAATGGTGGCTGAGCGAACTGGCCCGCCGGGCCAACGAGGCCGGCGTCGAACTGGATGCGCTCGGCGTCACCCCGGCCGATGTCGCGGAAACCCAGGCGATGGTGGATGCGGGAGAGCTGACCGACAAACTGGCGCGCGCAGTGTTCGACGGTGTGATAGCGGGCGAGGGCAGGCCCGGCGACGTGGTCGCCACGCGTGGCCTGAAGGTGGTCTCCGACGACGGCGCGCTGAGCGCGGCCGTCGAGGACGTGATCGCCGCGAACCCGGATGTGGCCCAGAAGATCCGCGGCGGCAAGCACCAGGCGGTGGGGGCGCTCATCGGGCAGGTCATGAAGGCCATGAGGGGCCAGGCGGATGCCGCCCGGGTCCGGGAGTTGCTGATGGAGAAACTGACCTGACCGGGCGGGCCCGGGCCGCTACAGGCCGCCGACGGCTTTCCGGAACTCCTCGACGGTCTCGGGTTCGGCCGTGATCTCGATGTTGGCTTCCCTGCCCGTCAGGAACAGCAGCAACTCCGAGGGTGGGCCGGCGAGACGCAGCGGCCGGTTTCCCCTGCCGTGACGGATGACCTCACCGATGGTGGGAACCAGGATGAGCTGCCCACCCCAGGCGCGCTGCGCCCGGAATGCCAGCACCCGGGCGGTGCGCAGCAACTCCGCCTGATCCTTGTCGGTGAGGTGCTGGCTCCGGCCGTTCGCGCGCAGCACGTCCTCGTGGTGGATGAAGAACTCCACCGCATTGACGATGCCGTCGAGCGGGCGCATCACCCAACCCGGGCGGCGCAGCTCCCTGACCAGGGCCGGGAATCCCTTCGAGTGCAGGGCCTCGACCTGGATACGTCCGGTGAGCTCGGCGAACCGTTTCGAACCGATCCCGGGCAGCGAAGCCGGTTTGTGTTCCCGGATCCACAGGTGCGCGGCCAGGTCGCCGACGTTCCAGCCGTCGCACCTGGTGGGGGCCAGCGGCCCGAGTTCGGACATCAGATCGCACAGCGACTCGCGCTGCCGGGAAGCAAGGCTCATGCCCCAAGCCTACGGGCTCGGGGCATGAGCCGCCTCGGTGGATGGCATCCGAGGTGAGGTCGCTTCAGCCCTTGATGCACAGCAGGGTCTGGAGCCTTGCCACGACCTCGACCAGATCGGACTGCGCCCGGATCACCTCGTCGATGTCCTTGTAGGCGGCCGGGATCTCGTCGATCACGCCGGGATCCTTGCGGCACTCGATTCCCCTGGTCTGCTCGGCCAGGTCCTCGGCGGTGAACCGCCGCTTGGCCTGGTTCCGCGACATCCTCCGGCCCGCGCCGTGCGAGGCCGACTCGTAGGAGGCCGGGTTGCCGAGCCCCCGCACGATGTACGAGCCGGTTCCCATGGAGCCGGGAATCACACCCAGATCATCCTTTCCTGCCCGGATCGCCCCCTTCCGGGTGACGATCAGTTCCAGGTCGTCGTAGGTCTCCACGGCCACGTAGTTGTGGTGGCAGCGGATCGGATCCTCGAAGGCGATCCGGGGGATGTGCCGTGAGAGGTCGTCGCAGATGCTGGCGAGCATCACGTCACGGTTGAGCAGCGCGTAGGACTGCGCCCACCACAGGTCGTGAAGGTAGGCCTCCATCTGCGGGGTGTGGCTCAGGAACACGGCCAGGTCCCGGTCCACCAGGCCCTTGTTGTGGGTGAGGGACTGGGCGACCTCCATGTGTTCCTGCGCCAGCCGGTTGCCGATGCCGCGGGAGCCGGAGTGCAGGGTCACCCAGATGCGGTCGTCGTCCCCGGCGCACAGCTCGATGAAGTGGTTGCCGCCACCCAGCGTGCCGATCTGGTTCACGGCCTTGATCTCGAGCTTCCTGAAGGAACGCGCGAGCCTGCGGGCCTGCAGCGACTCGAAACCCTCCCGCATCTCCCTGAACCGGCGCTTCAGCCTGCCGTGCCGGTCAATGGTGGGGGAGTGATCCCTGTGCGCCCCGTTCCCGACCGGGACGCCCCGCTCGATGGTGCGGCGAAGCCGGCCGAGACCGTCGGGAAGCCGGTCAGGACTCAGGTTGGTGCGCACCGCGGTCATGCCGCAGCCGATGTCGACACCGACCGCGGCGGGAGCCACTGCCTGGTGCATGGCGATCACGGATCCGACGGTGGCTCCCTTCCCGTAGTGGACATCGGGCATGACGCGCAGCCCGTGGGTCCACGGAAGGGCGGAGACGTTGCGGAGCTGCCTGATCGCGGGCTCCTCGATGTCGGTCTCGTCGGCCCACATGAGGGTGTTCACGGTGCCGCTCAGCGGCACCGGGTAGATGGACATGATGGTTCTCCTGAATCGAGAGGATCCGTGATGGGCAGCACCCATCCGCGGGGCCTCGAAATGTTGACAGGGGCAACCAGAGACCTCTCGGAGACGAGGCATGTGAGAAAACCGGCGAGAGGGCTCCGTGCCCCGGAACTCAGCGGGACTGCGCGGAGTTCGTGGGACGGGTTGAGGCGGCAGGACGCAGTAGACGCGCCGCGGTGCCGCGACCGAACTGCTTTTCCCTCATGATCCAACCTCTCGCTCACCCGGTGAACCGGGCCCGGCGCCTTCCTTGACGCCGCGGAGAAGCATGGCAAATTCACCGCCGAAACGCAACTTGTCGGCGAGGGCCACCCGGGCCGTCCGTGAGCGGGGTGGGCCGGCCCGCGCCTCCGTGTCCCCGTTGACAACAACCAAGAAGATTTGGTTTCGAAATAGATTGACAATCTACATAGTGAGGTGGTGCACTGGTTGCATGGCAACCAGTGCATGGCCCCCGGAGTGGCAACGGGGCCTGCTCCCAGCGGCGATCCTCGGAATCCTCGGCCGCCGCCCCCTCCACGGGTACGGCATCGCACAGGAACTCGAAAAACACGGCTGGGGTGTCATCCCCGGGGGAACTCTCTACCCGGCCCTGCGGGCCCTGGAGACCAAGGGGCTCGTGACGGGTAGCTGGCGGACCGCCGAACGGGGCCCGGCAAGGAAGTACTACCAGTTGACGCAGGCCGGCCTGGAGCTCCTGGTCCGGCAACGAACCCAATGGGACGCACTGTCCCGGTCGATGACACGGATCCTTGGCAGAGAGGCCGACCACGATGAATGAGAAAACGGACAAGTACACGGCAGAACTCGCACGCCACCTTCGCATCCGGGGCGTTGACGAGAAACAGGTCCAGGAGGCCGTCTGGACCGTCGAATCCCACACCGCCGACAGTGGCACCTCGCCGCGGCAGGCCTTCGGGAGCCCCCGGGACTACGCCCGAACCTTCACTCCTGCCACCACCGCAAGCCCTGGCGACACGCCCCTGTACCTGGCGGGCTGGCTGATCGGGACCCTGGCGGGTGCCCTGCTGATCATCTGCCTGAGCGCGCGGGGCCAGGAAGTCGTCCTGGGGTTTCTCCCCCCGGTTGCGGGCATCGTCCTCGCATCCGTGATCCTGGTCGCGTGGGGCGTTCTCGTCCTGGCCCGGTTGACCCGCCGCCCGAAACCCAACCCCACCGATCCCTCCGGGAGGGGCATTCGTTGATGCCTGGCCTCACGAATCCGACCACGACCTGCCGACCTCGGCTCCCGCATCACTGACGGGGTTCGCAAGGTCGGAACTCTGCGGGGGTCTCGGAATTTCTGTGACCCCTCCACGGCCTTTCGGGTTGGTCAGGCCAAGAGGTTGCGGGAAGAATGGCTCCATGAGATTGCGTGAGGACGTGGCCGCCCGGGTGCGGTTCAACTCCGACGGGCTCGTTCCGGCAGTCGCCCAGGACGTCGCCTCCGGGCAGGTGCTGATGCTGGCCTGGATGGACGAGGAAGCCCTGGCCCGCACCTTGACGAGCGGCCGGGCCACCTACTGGTCCCGCAGCCGTCAGATCTACTGGGTCAAGGGAGAAACCTCCGGCAACCACCAGCGCGTGGTCTCCGTTCATCTGGACTGCGACGGTGACACCGTGCTGCTGCGCGTCGAACAGACCGGGGCCGCCTGCCACACGGGCAATCCAAGCTGTTTCTTCACCGAGCTGACCGGAAGTGACGTCGAATGCTGAAAATCTCGCCAACCCTTGCAGAGTTCACGGAGCTGGCGAGAACCCGCCGTGTGATCAGCGTCCACGCCCGTTTGTTGGCCGATCACATCACCGCGATCGGCCTGTACGCCACCTTGTGCGGGGCGCGTGAAGGAACCTTCCTGCTGGAATCCGCATCGGAGGGGGTGTGGTCCCGGTACTCCTTCGTCGGGGTGCGTTGCGCCGCCACCCTCACGGAGCGCGGCGGGAAGGCCGTCTGGCTGGGCCGCGAACTGACCGGCATCGGTGACGGCGACCCGCTCGATGTCCTGCGCCAGACCCTCGCCGAACTCGCCACCCCGGCCACCGAGGGGTTGCCGCCGTTCCACGCCGGGATGGTCGGCTATCTCGGCTACGACGTGGTGCGGCGACTGGAGAAGCTGCCGGACACCTGCATCGACGACCTCGGGCTTCCCGAACTGGTGATGATGCTCGCCTCCCAGGTCGCGGTGCTGGACCACAGAACACACGAGGTGCACCTGATCTTCAACGCCATCAACTACGACGGCACCGACGAGGGTGTGGAACGGGCCTATCACGAGGCGCTGGTCGGCATCGAGGAAATGGCCGGGCGGCTCGCCGAGCCGGCCCCCTCCCTGGTGGAACCGGCGCGCGACGGCCTGGCCGACCTCGAGGTCAGGCGGCAACGCACCCCGGCCGAGTACGAGCAGGCGGTTCGGGACACCATCGCCGAGATCGAAGCGGGGGAGGCCTTCCAGGTGGTGGTCTCGCAGCGCTTCGACGTGCCCACCGAATCCGATGCGCTGGAGGTCTACCGGGCCCTCAGGCTGACCAACCCCAGCCCCTACCTCTACCTGCTGCGGCTGCCCGGGTTCGCGGTCATCGGTTCCAGCCCCGAGGCTCTCGTGACGGTCCAGGACGGCCTGGCCACCACCCGGCCCATCGCCGGTTCGCGGCCGCGGGGCAGCACCGAGTTCGAGGACCGGGAACTGGCCGCCGAACTGCTGGCGGACCCGAAGGAACGGGCCGAGCACCTGATGCTGGTGGACCTCGGACGCAACGACCTGGGGCGGATCTGCGAACCGGGCAGCGTCACCGTCCACGAGTTCATGCAGATCCACCGTTACAGCCACATCATGCACCTGGAAGCGGCAGTCAGCGGACGTCTGGCCGAGGGACGCACCGCGCTGGACGCCACCTTGGCCTGCTTCCCCGCGGGCACCCTCTCCGGGGCGCCGAAGGTGCGTGCCATGGAGATCATCGATCAACTGGAGGTCAGCCGCCGTGGTCTCTACGGCGGCGTGGTCGGCTATTTCGACTTCGCAGGCAACTCGGACGTCGCCATCGCGATCCGCACCGCTGTGCTCAAGGACGGCATCGCCCACGTCCAGGCGGGTGCGGGCATCGTCGCCGACTCCGTTCCTGGGAGAGAGGACGCCGAGTGTTCACACAAGGCGGCCGCCGTCATCACCGCGCTCCGCCGCGCTGCAAAGTTGGGAGAAACCGCATGACCGTGCTCGACGAGATCATCACCGGGGTCAGAGAGGATCTGGCCGTTCGCCAAGCCGATCAGCCCTTCGAGAAACTGCTCGAGCTGGCGCGGCAGGTGCCACCGGCGCGCCCCGTGGTCCCCGCCCTGCGGGCCCCCGGGCTGGCCGTGATGGCCGAGGTGAAACGCCGCTCGCCCTCCAAGGGGGACCTGGCCGAGATCACGGATCCCGCGGCACTCGCCACCGACTACGCCGCAGGGGGAGCAGCCGCGATCTCAGTGCTGACCGAGAAACGGCGCTTCAACGGCTCGCTGACGGATCTCGAGGCGGTCCGCGAGGCCGTGGAGACCCCGCTGCTCCGCAAGGACTTCATGGTGCATCCCTACCAGTTCTACGAGGCACGGGTTCACGGCGCCGACCTGGTGCTTCTCATAGCCGCCGCCCTCAGCGACGTGGAGCTGCGGGCCTTCCTGGACCTGACCGACGCGCTGGGCATGACCGCGCTGGTGGAGACCCACACCGAGGAGGAGGTGGAACGGGCCGTGAACGCAGGGGTCGAGGTGATCGGGATCAACAACCGGGACCTGAAGACCCTCGGGGTGGATCTCAACCAGTTCGGGAAACTCGCATCCCTCATCCCCGACGACCGGGTCAAGGTTGCCGAATCCGGGATCCTCAGCCTCGACGACGCCCGCAGGGTACGTCAGGAGGGAGCCGACGCCATCCTCGTCGGGGAGGCACTGGTTCTTCACGGTGATCCCCGCGCCGCCGTGGAGGAGTTCGCCTCGATCGACTGACCGTGCCGACCGGTGGGTTCTGGTTCTCCGGCGGACCGGGGGGACGGCCCGGACCGAGTGATCCGTCGCAGGAGAACAGGAACCGGGGCGGCATCGATGAATCTCGGCGATTTGGAAAGGCGATCTCCACGCCTGCGGGAACCAGTAGGCTGCTGCGCATGACCGCACTTCCCGATGCCCGAGGCCATTTCGGCCGCTTCGGCGGAACGTTCGTGCCGGAGGCGCTGCACGCAGCCCTGGCGGAGCTGGACACCGAGTTCCAGGCCGCCCGGGCCGATCCGGTCTTCCGGGCCGAACTCGCCGGCCTGCAACGCAACTATGCGGGCCGACCGACCCCTGTGACGGTGGCCGAGAACTTCTCCAAGCACTGCGGGAACGCCACGATCCTCCTCAAACGCGAGGACCTGAACCACACCGGCGCGCACAAGATCAACAACGTGCTCGGCCAGGCGCTGCTCACCAAACGGATGGGGAAAACCCGCGTGATCGCGGAGACCGGGGCCGGGCAGCACGGCGTCGCCACCGCCACGGCGGCCGCCCTGCTCGGACTGGAGTGCCGCATCTACATGGGGCAGCTGGACACCGAACGCCAGGCCCTCAACGTGGCCCGGATGCAACTGCTGGGAGCTGAGGTCCACGCCGTCGCATCCGGTTCCCGCACCCTGAAGGACGCGATGAACGAGGCGATGCGGGACTGGGTGTCGAGCGTCGAGAACACCCACTACCTGCTCGGGACGGTCGGCGGGCCGCACCCCTTCCCCTACCTGGTCCGGGAGCTCCAGCGGGTGATCTCCACCGAGGCCCGCGCCCAGATGCTCGAGGAACACGGCGGCCTCCCCGACTGGGTGGTGGCGGCCGTCGGCGGTGGCTCCAACGCCATCGGCGCGTTCGCCGACTTCATCCCCGACGAATCCGTGCACCTGCTCGGCATCGAGGCCGCGGGTGAGGGCATCGAGACCGGGCGTCACGCGGCGAAGATCGGTGCAGGCCGCCCCGGGGTGCTGCACGGCGCCCGCACCTTCGTGCTCCAGACCGAGGACGGGCAGACCATGGAATCGCACTCGATCTCCGCCGGACTCGACTACCCGGGGGTCGGCCCCGAACACGCCTGGCTGGCCGAGACCGGCAGGGCCAGCTACGAACCCGTCACCGATGTCGAGGCGATGGACGCCTTCCAGCTGCTGACCCGGACCGAGGGAATCATTCCCGCGATCGAGTCCGCGCACGCCGTCGCGGGTGCCAGGCGACTGGCCCTGAAACTGACCGGGGAGCAACCCGGAACACGCCCCCGCATCCTTGTGTGCCTGTCCGGGCGGGGTGACAAGGACGTTTCCACTGCCTTCAAGTGGTTCGGAATGTCCGGTGAACCCGATCGAGTCGTGGGAGAGATGGAATGAGCAACTTCACGGATCCCACCCGTCTGGGGATCTCCGGCAAGACCCTGGCCGCCTGCCGTGCCCAGGGGAGGGCCGCCTTCGTCGGCTACCTGCCGGTCGGCTACCCGGATGTCGCGAAGAGCTGCGAGGCCTACCGCGTCCTGTGCGAAGGGGCCGACATGGTGGAGATCGGGATGCCCTACTCCGATCCCTTCCTCGACGGCCCTGTCATACAGCACGCCACCACCAGGGCCCTCGCCCGGGGGGTGCGCACCCGTGACGCCTTCACCGCCGCCGAGACCGTCGCCTCGTGCGGCAAGATCCCGGTGGTGATGACCTACTGGAACCTGATCGAACAGTACGGACCCGATGCGTTCGCCCGTGACCTGGCCGCCGCCGGGGGAGCGGGCGTCATCACCCCCGACCTCACCCCGGACGAGGCCGACGAATGGATCGCCGCCACCGATGCCCACGGCCTCGACAGGATCTTCCTGATCGCCCCCTCCAGCACCCCGGAGCGCATCGCCATGACCATGGCGGCCTGCCGGGGCTGGGTGTACGCCACCAGCGTCATGGGGGTGACCGGTGTGCGCCAAAACACCTCGCTGGCCGCCCCGGTGATCGCCGCCCGAGCCCGGGAGATCGACCCGGGGCTGCCGGTCGGTGTCGGCATGGGGGTCGGCAACGGTGACCAGGCCGCGGAGGTCGGTGCCTACGCGGACGCGGTCATCGTCGGCTCCGCCCTGGTGCGTTGCCTGGCGAGTGACGGGGCGGACATGCCGGGAGACCTGGAAAGGTTGGGCGCCCTGGCGGCGGAACTCCTGGAAGGTGTCAGGAAGGGCCGTTGACCGGACGGCCACCCTTGCGGGGGGCGATGGGAACACGTGCGTGATGACCGGGACCCCGCAGCCCCGGCTCACGAAACGGTCGGGGTCGGTGCTGAGGACGATCCGCGGCGCCGGATCCCGTTCGGGGTGGTTCGTCATCGAAACCGGTCTCGGGCTCGGGCCGGGGAATCCGCGCCGCCGGGTTCCGCGGTTGGGAGCTGACCCGTCAGCGCCTCACCCGGGCAGGACGAATGAAGGCCGGCGGTTCCCGGGCGGGCCGCTGCAGGCCTTCGGTGAGCTCTCCGTGTTGTAGGCTGACCAGCGGCCGACGGAACGAAGGAGTTCACCCATGGTGCGGCGTTGTTTTCTGGCAGTCCTGATCTGTGCGGCGCTCGTCACCGCTGGCTGCGGGCGGGCGGCGCCAAAGATCGAATCCGATCCCGCTCTCGACGCCCAGGACATCCTGAGCAGGGCGCTGAACCAGGGGGAATCGGAGCAGCTCATCCCCGATCACGATCAAACCGTGAAGATGAACACCGTGCTCGACACGTCGATGGACGGCACAACCGTGACGTTGAACATGAGCCTGGACTCCAAACAATCCGGCGAACAGCGAATGAGTGAGGTCGCGGCCGAAATCAAGGTTTCGGCCGGCGCCGGGAAGAGCAACGCCGCCAAATTCTATGTGCTCTTCCAGCAGGAGGAAAAGGAATACCACGCCTACGCTCGGCTGGAGAACGGGGTTTCCGGCAGCAAACGGGGCCAGGAGGTGCTCTCCGAGGAGGGGATACAGGATCTCCTGGGGCAGGTGCAGGAATCCTCGATGGCGTCGGTGGAGATGTATGCGGAGAACCCGGAGAAAATAGGTGCCAAGGAGGACAACGGAACCTATGTCGTGGAACTGGTTCCATCACACGAATCGCTGATGAAGATCCTGAACCGGAGCGGATCCGGCGGCCGGATCGATGAGTTGTCGAACAGCTACTGCCTGCTCACCCTGACCGTCGACAAGAACACCCACCGGATGAAGAACTTCACCATGGAACTGAACGCCGATGTGACCGTTCAGGGCAAGAAGGCGAAAATGGACTTGAAGGTGGACATGACCTCCGATGAGACCCAAGAGGTCACCCTCAGCATTCCCTCCGACCTGCAGGATGCCCCCGAGACCAGCCTGAAGACCTTCTTCTCCTCCTGAGACGAGTCCAGGGGCAGGTACAGAGGTGATTCATGCTGACCTACCGCTTGTTTGCCGACCTTGCTGAAGTTTGCTGGCTCCCCAGCACGGACGAATGTGACCAGGGCCGGCGAAACAGCGGCGGGATTCTCGGTCGGGGTGAACCCGGGGATAGCTGTGAGTGAACTTCGAGTTTCTTGAATTCTCGAGCCTCCGCGGGGCGGGGGATCAACTGGAGAGCAGGGTCAGGACGGCCTTCACCCGGCGGTGAACACCCGGGTCGGGGTGGAGCCCGAGCTTGGAGAAGATGCGTTGGGTGTGTTTCTCGATCGCCCCTTCCGTCACCACCAGGCGTTTCGCTATGCCGGCGTTGGTGTGACCTTCGGCCATCAGTCCCAGGACTTCTCTTTCCCTGGAGCTCAGCTGGGCGACGGGGTCGGCCTTGCGGCCACGCCCCAGAACCTGCGCCACCACTTCGGGGTCGAGAACCAGACCGCCCTCCGCAACACGATCCACAGCCTCCAGGAAGGTGTCGATGTCGGCGACCCTGTCCTTGAGGAGATAGCCGAGGTGGGTGCCGCCGTCGGCGAGCAGCTCCTGCACATAGGCGGCCACGACGTACTGGCTCAGCAACAGGATCGGGGCCTCACCCCAGTGGCTGCGGATCTCGACGGCGGCCCGCAGGCCCTCGTCGGTGTTCGACGGGGGCATGCGGATGTCGGTGATGATCAACTCGGGACGCAACTCCAGCGCGCGGGGCACCAGTTCGGTTCCGCTCCCGACGGCGGCGATCACCTCGTGACCGCCGTCGCCCAGGATCAACGCCAGGCCCTCTCGCAGCAGGACCGAGTCGTCGGCTATCAGGACCCGCAAGGGATCACCGCCTCAATCTTGGTCGGCCCCCCGGTGGGGGAGGTGATGGACAACCTTCCGTCGACTCCCCGGAGACGTTCCTCCAGACCGGCCAGGCCGTGGCCCTTGGCCGTCGAGGCGCCGCCCATGCCGTCGTCGGTGATGGTGATGTACAGCCAACCGTCCTGGACCGCGGTGATCAGATCAACAGCGGTGGCCCCGGAGTGTTTGTTGGCGTTGACCAAGGACTCGGAGATCACGAAGTAGGCCGCCTGCTCGACGTGATCGGGTAGTTTCCCGGGGATGCTGGAATAGACGGTCACCGGGATGGCGGAACGGGCAGCGGTTTCGTCAATGGCGGCCTCGAGCCCACGGTCGACCAGCACCGGCGGTGCGATGCCGCGGGACAGCTGCCTCAGCTCGGCGAGGGTTTCCTGGGTCTGGGCCATGGCCTCCCCCAGCAGCTCGCGGGCCCGTTCCGGGTCCTGGTCCAGCTGCCTGCGGGTGCGGGCCAGATCCATGTTGAGTCGCACGAGTCGCTGCTGCGGGCCGTCGTGGATGTCGCGTTCCAGTTTCCGCAGGGCCCCGGTCTCGGCGCGTTGCACCGCGGCCCGGGAGTCGCGGAGCTGAGTGATCCGGGCATTGTTGCGGGCCCTCAGGTTCAGCAGGGCATCGCCCACCGAGCCGTGCAACCACGCCAGTCCGCGGAACACCGGTGGCGCCAGCTTGATGGCGAGCAACCCGACCACTATGGGGATGGCCCCATCGAGGATTCTCACGAGGGTCGTGTTCAACATGGGAGTGAAACCCGAGATCTCCCAGTAGAGATAGGCGAGACCGCCGCCATTCGTGTGGAAGATCTCGGCCAGCAGGGCGAGAATGGGGCCTGTCACCGGCCCCGTGCACAGAGCCGCCCAAACCAAGGCCAGCGACCACGTGATCGTCGAGGTGATGAATCCCACGAACACCCACAGGACATCGAGCCATGATTGGGGGTCGGCGATGACGTTGAGCATCGCCTTGAACCAGGAATCCCCCTCCCGGCGCTGTCGGTAGTGCAGTGCTGCCGGTTCGCGTCCGAAGAGTCCCGCCTGGACATGTCGTTCCATGGTGGCGAAGCCGCGGGCCATCAGTAGGGCGAAAGCCAGGATGGGAAGGCCAACCCAGATGACGGCCGTACCGATCCCGAGTGCAGTGAAGGTCACGACCATCACGAAGGCGAACAACATGATGGGCCAGCCGAGCAGGAGGTAGGCGATGGTACCCGCGAGCGGGGGACGGAAGGTGGATGTCGTGTTCATGGTTTCACTCTTCACCCCGGCGGGCCGTGTTCCCATCCCGCTGGCCCGAGACCCGGGGTGGGGCTGGCCCGACAGTTTCAGAGCAACTCCTTGAACTTCTTGAAGAAAGATTTGTGATTCGGGCCGTACACCTTGACGTCCCCGAAGATGCAGAAACCGGTCAGCACCAGCTCCGGGCCGTTTCCGTCAGGCTCCAGACCAGCCACCTTCACGTCACCGAAGATGCAGGCGGTCTCGTTGCGGACCCTGACCCCGGCGGGCACCCGCAGGACCACGTCGCCCATGGCCACCATGACGTTCAACTGGGAGGACAAGGAATCGAACACGGCCTTGGTCAGGTCCAGTTTCACATCACCGAAGACCGTGTTCACGTGGGTGTTGGCGCGCACCCGCCAGCCCTCGCCCCGTTTCGCGTCCCCGAAGATCGCGACGATGTTCTCGCTTCCCGGTCCCGCCCCCGCAGGATCGACCAGCGCACGCGACCGGTCGTCCCGGGTTCTCTCCACCAGGTAAGAAGCGGGTTGGGGATCGGTGGGCACCAGGTCGGTGGTGATCTCCCGCAGATCCCCGAAGGTTTTCGCCTCCCAGGTCCTGTTGAGGCGCTCGTCGTGTTCCTCACGGGTCAGACGGCCGTCGGAGTAGGCATCGGTCAGCAACTGTTCAATGGCAGTGCGATCCGCGTCCGAGCAGCGCAGGTGGTCCGGTTGGGGCATGGGAATCAGCTTACGCGCTTCCCACCCACCTTTGCGGTCCCGATCCGCATCCGGGGGTAGGGTTGGTGCCCGTTCGGGTCGGATGGAAGGAGCAGCAGTGGGGGATACGTTCGTGCACCTGCACTGCCATACGGAGTTCTCGATGCTCGACGGCGCCGCGCGCGTCCATGACCTGTTCAAGGGCGCGGAACGAATGGGCATGCCGGCGCTGGCGATCACGGATCACGGGAACCTCTACGGAGCCTACGAGTTCTACAAGGCCTCCAAGAACTATGACGTCAAACCCATCATCGGCCTGGAGGCCTACCTCACCCCCCGCACCCACCGCACCGAACGCAAGCGCGTGCAGTTCGGTGACGGCACCGGCGACGACGTCGCTTCGAAGGGCGCCTACACCCACATGACGATGTGGGCCTCCGACAAGGAGGCCATGCACAACCTGTTCAAGCTCAGCTCCCGGAGCTCCCTGGAGGGGTTCTTCTACAAGCCCCGCGCCGACCGGGAGCTCCTGAACGAATACGGCAAGGGACTGATCGCCACCACGGGCTGCCCCTCGGGTGAGGTCCAGACCTTCCTCCGGCTCGGCCAGTACGAAAACGCCCGGGCCGCGGCGGCGGAGTTCCGCGACATCTTCGGGGAGGGCAATTTCTACGTCGAGTTGATGGATCACGGCCTGTCGATCGAAAGAAAGGTGCGAAACGACCTGCTTCGCATCGCCAAGGACCTGAACCTGCCCCTGGTGGCCACCAACGACCTCCACTACGTGCACGCCGAGGACGCCGACGCCCACGACACCCTGCTGTGCGTCTCGGCGGGTTCCCGCAAGGCCCAGACCGACCGGTTCAGGTTCGACGGTTCCGGCTACTACCTCAAGAGCCCCGAGGAGATGCGGGCCCTGTTCAAGGACATCCCCGAGGCCTGCGACAACACCCTCGCCATCGCGGAACGCATCGAAACCGTCTTCGACGAGGGCATCGGCACCTACATGCCCCGCTTCGACTGTCCCGCCGGCGAAACCGAGGACTCCTGGTTCCACAAGGAGGTGGAGAAGGGACTCCACCAGCGCTACCCCGACGGCATTCCCGACGAGGTCATCGAACGCGCCAGGTTCGAATCCGAAATCATCTCCAAGATGGGATTCACCGGCTACTTCCTGGTGGTCGCGGACTTCATCAACTGGGCCAAGAACAACGGCATCCGCGTGGGTCCCGGACGCGGATCGGGCGCCGGATCCATGTGCGCCTACGCCATGCGCATCACCGACCTCGACCCCCTCGAACACGGCCTGCTGTTCGAGAGGTTCCTCAACCCCGAACGCGTCTCCATGCCGGACTTCGACATCGACTTCGATGATCGCCGTCGCGGCGAGGTGATCCAGTACGTCACCCACAAGTACGGCTCCGACAAGGTGGCCCAGATCGTCACCTACGGCTCCATCAAGGCGAAGGCCGCCGTCAAGGACGCATCCCGGGTGCTGGACATGCCTTTCGCCGTCGGGGAGCGGATCACCAAGGCCATGCCCGCCGATGTCATGGGCAAGGGAGTTCCGCTGCCGGAGCTGTTCAACCCGGAACACAAACGCTACGCCGAGGGCCAGGAGTTCCGTGACCTCTACAACTCGGACCCGGACGTCAAAACCGTGGTCGAGGCGGCCAAGGGAATCGAGGGCCTGAAACGCCAGTGGGGCGTGCACGCCGCCGGGGTGATCATGTCGAACGCCCCCCTGCAGGACGTCATCCCGGTGATGAAACGGGAATCCGACGGCGCCATCATCACCCAGTTCGACTACCCGGGATGCGAATCCCTCGGGTTGATCAAGATGGACTTCCTGGGGTTGCGGAACCTCACGGTGATCGCCGACGCGGTGAACAACATCAAGATCAACTGCGGCATCGACATCGTGCTGGAGGATCTTCCGCTGACCGATCCCGCCACCTACGACCTGCTGCAGCGCGGCGACACCCTGGGGGTCTTCCAGCTCGACGGTGGCCCGATGCGGCAGCTCCTGCGTTCCATGCAGCCCGACTGCTTCGAGGACATCTCCGCCGTCGGTGCGCTCTACCGTCCCGGCCCCATGGGGGCCGACTCGCACAACAAGTACGCGCGCCGCAAGACCGGGCGCGAGAAGGTGGAACCGATCCACCCGGAGCTCGCCGAAGCCCTCGAACCGATCCTGGGGGAGACCTACGGTCTGATCGTCTACCAGGAGCAGGTGATGGCGATCGCCCAGCAGCTCGCCGGGTACACGCTGGGTGCCGCCGACATGCTCCGCCGCGCCATGGGCAAGAAGAAGAAGGCGGAGCTGGATGCCCACTACGAGCGTTTCAGCAAGGGCATGCAGGAGCGGGGGTTCAACCAGGAACCCATCGACGTGCTCTGGAACATTCTGCTGCCGTTCTCGGACTACGCCTTCAACAAGGCCCACTCGGCCGCCTACGGGGTGGTTTCCTACTGGACCGCCTACCTGAAGGCGAACTATCCGACCGAGTACATGGCGGCGCTGCTGCAGTCGGTCCGCGACGACAAGGACAAGTCCGCCGGTTACCTGGCGGAGTGCCGGCGCATGGGGATCCACGTCCTGCCGCCCGATGTCAACTCCTCCGAGATCGCCTTCACCCCGGTCGGCAAGGACATCCGTTTCGGGCTGGGTGCCGTCCGCAACGTCGGCGACAAGGTGGTCTCCGCGTGGACCGCGGAACGGGCCCGGGTGGGCAAGGCCAAGGACTTCCAGGACTTCCTCGACAAGGCGCCCCTGCTGATGTGCAACAAGCGGGTGATCGAGTCGCTGATCAAGGCCGGCGGGTTCGACGAACTGGGCCACACCCGGAGGTCGCTGATGACCGTCCACGAGGATGCCGTCGACTCGGTCATCGAACTCAAGAAGAACGAGGAACACGGCCAGTTCGACCTTTTCGGGGACTTCGGTGATGGCGGCGACGAGGGAGGTCTCGACAAGCAGCCCATCCCCGACCTGGACGAATGGGACAAGCGCACGAAGCTCGCCTTCGAACGGGAGATGCTGGGACTGTACGTCTCCGATCACCCGCTCAACGGCCTGGAACACGTGCTGCTCCAGCACGGCAAACACTCCGTCTCGAGCCTCGCCGCGGAGGGCGGATTCCGGGGCGAGACCACCGTGTGCGGGCTCATCACCTCGGTGACGAGGCGGGTCAACAAGAAGGGTGCCTTCTACGCGGTCCTCATGCTGGAGGACCTGGAGGCCAGCATTGAGGTCACGGTCTTCCCGAAGGTCTACGACGTGGTGGCCCAGTACCTGGCCCCGGACACCATAGTCTCGGTCAAGGGTGTGGTCGAGGACTCGGAGGACCGGGCGCGGATGCGGGCCCAGGACGTGAACGCCCCGCAGGTGAGCGCGGACGGCGGCCTGGGACCGGTGGTGCTGACCCTGCCGACGGTGCGCTGCACCCCGAGGGTGGTGGGTAACCTCAAACAGGTGTTGTCGGAGCATCCCGGATCGGCGGAGGTGCACCTGCAGCTCCGCAACGGCGACCGGCTCACCACCTTCCGGCTCGGCAACGGCTTCCACGTCACCCCGAGCTCGCCGCTGTTCGCGGACCTGAAAGCGCTCCTGGGACCGAGCGCGGTGTCCTTCGGCAGGGGAGCGGCGAATGGCTGAAGCCCATCCCTCCCGCGCCCTGCCCCGCCTGCTGTGGCGGGTGCTCCAATTCCTCGGTGTGCTGCTGGGCCTGGCCACGCTGTGCGCCTTCGCCTGGGCGGGTCTCGCCCACCGGCCCGGCTACCTGGTGTCCCAGGAACTCGGGGCGAGCCTGTCGGAACGAGGCCTCGCGGACGTGTTCTCCACGGACGCGCTGTTCGTCCTGCTCGCCGCCGTGAGCGGGCTCGCGATCGGATTGATCTCCTGGTGGTGGTTCAAGGACCGCGGGTGGTGGGTCTGCGTGGCTGCCGTCGGCGGTGCGCTGGTGGTCTGCCTGCTCACCTGGTTGGGCGGAATGTGGATCCTGCCCCCGAGCTTCGATTCCCGTCTCGCCGCCGCGTCCGCCGGGGAGATCGTGCCCATCGATCTCACCCTGCGCTCGATGTCCGCCCTGCTGGTGGGGCCCTTCTGCGCAATCACCCCCGTCATGCTGCTCGCCGCATTCTGGCCCGAACCACCGTCCTCCGTTCCGGTACCACCGCCGGAACCCCGGAGAATCGCGGCGGTAGACTGACCGACCGTGCTTAGAACGGTTGACCTGACAAGCGTCGATGGCGACTACCGCGTCCACGTTCCCAGGGCGGCGCTGGACGTCGCAGGGGCCATGGACGCGGTGCGGGGGGTGTGCGACGCGGTTCGTGACCGGGGAATCGAGGCGCTCACCGAGTGCTCGCAACGTTTCGACGGCGTGGTTCCCGAATCCTTCCGAGTGCCGGAACGGGTGCTGGCCGAGGCCGCCGAGCAGCTCGCCCCTGAGCTTCGGGAGGCCTTCGAGGAATCCATCCGGCGTCGCCGCGCGGTCGCCGAAACCCTGGAACGCGATTCCGACCCCGCCCCCGCGGTGCTGGCCGAGGGCGCCCGGGTAGGGTTGCGCAACATCCCCGTCGAACGGGTCGGTCTCTACGTTCCGGGTGGACTCGCCCCCCTGGCCTCCAGCGTGATCATGAACGTCATTCCCGCCCAGGTGGCCAGCGTCCGGGAGATCGCCGTCGCATCCCCGCCGCAGGCCGGTTTCGGTGGCTGGCCGCACCCGAACATCCTCGCGTTGTGCCACCTGCTCGGCGTCGAGGAGGTCTACGCAGTCGGCGGGGCCCAGGCAATCGCGATGTTCGCCCACGGAGTGACCGGCCTCTGCACACCCGTCGCCATGGTCACCGGCCCCGGGAACATTTACGTGGTGGCTGCGAAACGACTGCTGCGGGGAATCGTCGGCATCGACTCCGAGGCCGGACCCACCGAGATAGCCATCATCGCCGATTCCTCCGCGAACCCCGCCTACGTGGCCGCCGACCTGATCTCCCAGGCCGAGCACGACCCGATGGCCGCATCCGTCCTGATCACGGACTCCCCGGAACTCGCCGACCGGGTGGCGGCCGAGCTGGAACCCCGGGTGGCGGTCACGAAACACCGGGAACGGATCCGCACCGCGCTGACGGGTCAGCAATCGGCGGTGCTGCTGGTGCGCGACCTCGACCAGGCGGTGGAGGTGGCCGACGCCTACGCCGCCGAGCACCTGGAGATCCAGACCCGCGACGCCGGAGAAGTTGCCGCCCGGATCCGCAACGCCGGCGCCATTTTCGTCGGCGACCACTCGCCCGTCAGCCTCGGTGACTACTCCGCCGGCTCCACCCACGTCCTGCCGACCGCGGGCTGCGCGTGCCACGGATCGGGTCTCAGCGTGCGTTCCTTCATGCGCACCGTGCACGTCATCGACTACTCGGCGCAGGCCCTGGCCGAAATCGCCGACGGGATCGAACGGTTCGCGTTGGCCGAGGACCTGCCCGGGCATGCCGCGGCGATCACGGTCAGGACGAGACGATGAGCAGGTTCGCAGGCCTGCCGCTCCGGGATGACCTGGTGGGGGAGGAACCCTACGGAGCACCGCAGATCGAGGTGCCCGTGGTCCTCAACGTCAACGAGAACCCCTATCCGCCCTCCGGTGAATTGAGCCGGGCCATGGGGGAGGCCATCCAGGAGGCCGCCGCGACGATGAACCGCTACCCGGACCGGGAGGCGGTGGCGCTCCGCGAGGACCTGGCCTCCTACCTCGGCAACGGCCTGACCGCCCGCAACGTCTGGGTGGGGAACGGGTCCAACGAGATCATGGGGCAGCTGCTGACCGCTTTCGGAGGGCCGGGCCGCAGGATGCTGACCTTCACCCCCACCTATTCGATGTATCCCGAGTACGCGCGCAACACCTGCACCGGCTACGTGACCGAGCCCCGCAACCCTGACTTCACCGTGGACGCCGACCTGGTGCTCTCCGCCGTGGAACGCCACGCCCCGACCGTGGTGGTCATCACCACCCCGAACAATCCGACCGGCACCTGCACCGGAGCGGAGGTGATCGATGAGATCTGTTCCGCCACGGATGCGATCGTCGTGGTCGACGAGGCCTACCAGGAGTTCTCCCGCACCCCCGGGGCGTTGCCGCTGCTGGCGCGGCATCCCGGACTCGTGATCACCCGCACCATGTCGAAGGCCTTCGCCATGGCCGGTGGGCGCGTCGGATACCTGGCGGCCGCTCCGGAGGTCGTGGACGCCTGCCGGATCGTGCGGCTGCCCTACCATCTGAGCCTCCAGACCCAGGTCCTGGCCCGGGTGGCCCTCGCGCACCGGGACGAACTGCTGGCCCGGGTGGAGGAGCTGGCCGAGGAATGCCGGGCCTTCCAGGACTGGCTGCGGGGCCACGGCTACGAGGTGGTGCCCTCGGAGGCGAACTTCGTGCTGTTCGGGCGCTTCGAGAACCGCCACGCCGTGTGGCAGGGGCTGCTGGATCGCGGGGTGTTGATCCGCGAGACCGGACCCGAGGGGTTCCTGCGGGCCTCCGCGGGCACCCCCCGGGAAATGGCGGCCCTGAAACGGGCACTCGCCGAGATCAATCCGGAAGGACGTCATTCATGAGCCGCACCGCAACCAGGTCCCGGATCACCAGCGAATCCGAGATCACCGTCACCCTAAACCTGGACGGAACCGGCCTGAGCCGGATCTCTACCGGGGTCGGTTTCTACGACCACATGCTCACCGCGCTGTCCAGGCACTCCCTGATCGACCTCGACATCCAGGCCAGCGGGGATGTGCACATCGATGGGCACCACGTCGTCGAGGACACCGCGATCGTGCTCGGCCAGGCGCTGGGCGAGGCCCTCGGGGACAAACGCGGCATCCGGCGTTACGCGGACGCCACCGTGCCCCTCGACGAGGCCCTGGCGCACTGCGTGGTCGACGTGGCGGGACGCCCCTACGTGGTGTGCTCGGGCGAGCCCGAGGGACAGGCCTACGCCCGCATCGGCGGCTCGGGTGTCGCCTACGCGGGTTCCATGACCTACCACGTTTTCGAGTCCCTTGGTTTGAATGCAGGCCTGTGCATTCACCTTCGGCTTCTCGCGGGCCGCGATCCGCACCACATCGTCGAGGCCGAGTACAAGGCCCTGGCCCGTGCGTTGCGCGACGCCGTCGCCCTCGATCCGCGCGTCGTGGATGTGCCCTCCACGAAGGGGGCGCTCTGAACCGCCGGGTGGGGTTGTTCGACTACGGCTCGGGCAACCTGCACTCCGCGGCACGGGCGTTGGCGGCGGCCGGGGGCAGGGTCGTGCTGACCGGGGACATCCGGGAACTGGCGGGATGCGATGCGCTGGTGGTTCCCGGTGTCGGGGCCTACGCCGCCTGTATGGCGGGGCTGCGGGCGGCCGGGGGAGTGGAACTCCTGGCGGACTGGCTGCCCACCGGGAAACCACTGCTGGGTATCTGTGTGGGGCACCAGATCCTCTTCGAGGAGGGCACCGAACACGGCATCCGCACCCCCGGTTTCGGTCTCTGGCCGGGAACAGTGCAGCCCCTGGCGGCCCGCAGGCTCCCACACATGGGCTGGAACCGCGTCGAGGTTCCCCCGGGCAGCCGCCTGTTCGCCGGCATCGAGGACGAGCGGTTCTACTTCGTTCACAGCTACGCAGCGACCCGGATGTCGGGAACCGACGGCACCCTGGTGACCACCGCCACCCACGAGGTTCCCTTCGTTGCCGCCGTGGAACGCGGGAACGTCTGCTCCACCCAGTTCCATCCCGAGAAATCCGGGAGGGCCGGCGCCCGGTTGCTGCGCAACTGGCTGGATCCGCGAAACCCTCAGGCCGCCAGCTGATCCACCAGCTGAGGCAATCCGATGGCCGCGGTGGTGCACCAGTGCAGGTCGCAGTCCAGGCTGGTGGGATTCGGGTTGACCTCCACCACGAACGACCCAGCGCGTGCCGCCAGCCCCGGCAGGGCGGCTGCCGGGTAGACGATCGACGAGGTCCCCACCACCAGGGTCAGGTCGGCCCGCTGGGCGGCCTCCACGGACGCGTCGATGTCGGTCGCGTCCAAGGGTTCGCCGAAGAACACGATGCTAGGCCTGAGGTCACCCCCGCAGGATTCACACGGGGAGGGTGGGACGTGCAGGACCGGTTCCCTGGAGGCCATCGACAGGTCAGGCTGGCCGGGAAGACCGCAATCAATGCAGTGGAAACGGTCGAGCCTGCCGTGCAGGTGGGCGAGCACCGCTGAGCCAGCCCGCTCGTGGAGGTCGTCGATGTTCTGGGTGACGATGTCCACGCGCTGCAGCGGAAGCCCTTCGCCGATCAGACCCGCCCAGCGGGCCAGCGCCTCGTGCCCCGCGTTCGGGGAGGTGGAATTCACGATCCCGATGCGCCACAGGTACCAGGCCCACACCAGTTCGGGATCGGCGCGCCAGCCCTCCTCGGTGGCCATCGCCTCGGGGGAGTAGCGGGCCCACAGCCCGGCCGACTCGTCACGGAAGGTGGGAACCCCCGACTCCGCCGACATGCCCGCACCGGTCAACACCAGGACCCTGCGGGCGGAGCGTGCCCGTTCCAGCAACTCTGGGGGAAGCGGTTCCAGTTTCTGGTGGTTCATGTTCCCACTCTTGCACAGGACCCACGGCGCGTGGACCCGGTGGGCGGCAATGGGGACTGCCGATGGGAGCGGGGTGCAGGACCGGCATATGGTCGGCACCCGGTGAACCACCCCTATCGTGGGGTGGGAATATCCTGACCCGGTGAAAACCCTGGTGACCGGATTCGAACCCTTCGGCGGCTCCGACCGCAATCCCTCCGCGGAGCTGACCGCCAGGCTCGGGGCCGATGCGGTGACCGCGGTGCTGCCGGTGGAGTTCGAGGCGCTGCGGAAACTGGTTCCGGAGCTGTTGGCGGAGCATCAACCCACCCATGTGGTGTGCCTGGGACTGTCGGGCCGCGCAACGGGACTGACCCTGGAACGGGTGGCCGTCAACCTGATCGACGCCCGCATCCCGGACAACGCCGGGGAGCGTCCCGTGGATCTGCCCGTGGTTCCCGACGGCCCCGCCGCCCGGTTCGTCACCCTGCCCGTGAAGGCCATGTTGCGTGCCGTGCAGGAGACCGGGGTACCCGGGGAGCTGTCCCTCAGCGCCGGCAGCTACGCCTGCAACGCGCTGTTCTACCTGATGCTGCACGAGGCCGCCACCCTGCCCCGGGAACCCGGGCCGCGATGCGGTTTCATCCACGTCCCCCCGGAGGATGTCCTCGACCTCGACTCCCAGGAACGGGGCCTCAGAGCGGCCCTGGGACGCCTTGACGTTCCCGAGATCCACTTCGCTGACGGGGAACTCGACTAGGACCTCCTGGGCTTTTAACCCCTGCTGATGGTTCTCTGTCCCACAGGCCGGCTTCACGGTAGGGTTCGCGTCGTGGAAGCATTGCAGTTGTTGCCCGCCGTGGACGTCCAGGACGGCCAGGCCGTCCAACTCGTCCAAGGCGTGGCGGGCACCCAGAAGGAGTTCGGGGATCCGCTGTCCGCGGCCCTCAGATGGCAGGAGGAGGGGGCGTCCTGGATCCATCTGGTCGATCTCGACGCCGCCTTCGGGCGCGGCTCCAACGCCGACCTGCTCGCCGGGATCATCGGCAGGCTGGACGTGGATGTCGAACTCTCCGGGGGGATCCGGGACGACGTGTCCCTGGAGCGGGCCCTCGGCACCGGGTGCCGCAGGGTCAACATCGGCACCGCCGCGCTGGAACGGCCCCAGTGGTGCGAACGGATCATCGAAACCCACGGCGACCGCGTAGCCATCGGCCTGGACGTGCGTGGGGAGCGGCTCGCCGCCCGGGGCTGGACCACGCAGGGGGGGCCGTGGGTCGAGACCCTCGACCGGCTGGCGGCGGCCGGGTGCCGGCGTTTCGTAGTCACCGACGTCAACTCCGATGGCATGCTCACCGGACCGAACCTCGACCTGCTGGGCGATGTCTGTGCCCGCACCGACGCCGCCGTGATCGCATCCGGTGGCATCTCCACCCTGGACGATCTGCGTGCCCTGCGGGAGCTCACCCGTGACGGCGTGGAGGGGGCCATCGTCGGCACCGCCCTCTACCTCGGCAGATTCACCCTGGCCGAGGCCATCGAGGTCGCCGGCCCGCAGCAGATCGGAGAGGTGGCATGAGCCCCGCGCCACGCACCAGTTTCGGAGCCTCGGAGTCGACCCGTCTCCACACCCCGCCGCTGCTGACCGGACGGATCGCCGAACTGCTCGCGGGCAAGAAGATCGCCATGACCGGTGTCACCGGTTTCATCGGCGAACAGATGCTCTGGAAATTCCTCACCGAGTGCCCGGACACGACCACCGCAGTGCTGGTGCGCCGCAAGGGTTCCCTGTCCGCCACCCAACGGGTCGCCTCGCTGCTGAAGAAGAAAATCTTCAAGGATGTCGTCGCCGAGGCCGGTTCCGTCGAGGAACTGATGGCCGCGCGCGTCGATGTGATCGAGGGTGACCTCCCGGACGCCCCGGAACTGCCGCGCGACATCGACGTGCTGGTGCACTGCGCAGGGGACGTCTCCTTCGACCCGCCCATCGATGCGGCGTTCAAGACCAACGTGCTCGGCGTCAAGGCGCTGCTGAAACGATTCCGCGATTCCTGTTCCGACGAGAACGGCAACCTGGTGCGCGTCCCGCACTACGTCCACATCTCGACGGCCTACACGGCGGGGCGCCGCAGGGGACCGATCCCGGAGGCCGCCCATCCCCACGATGTGGACTACGAGGCCGAGACCCGGGCGGCGCTGGCGATGGCCGACATCGTCGAGGCCCGGTCCCGCACATCCGAGCAGCTGACGGCGCTGCGCAAGGAAGCAGAGAAACTGCACCGCCGCGCCGGGTACCTCACCACCAGCGAGGACACCGAACGGCGGCGGCTCGCCTGGGTGAAGAAGGAACTGGTGGCCGCGGGAACGGAACGGGCCCGTTCGCTGGGCTGGACCGACGTCTACACCTTCGCCAAGGCAATGGGTGAAGCGGTCGTCGCGGACCTGTGCCGCGACATGCAGGTCTCCATCGTCCGCCCGGCGATCGTGGAGTCGTCGTTGCGATACCCGTATCCGGGATGGATCGAGGGTTTCAAGATGGCCGACCCGATCATCCTGGCCTACGGGCGGGGGCAACTGCCCGAGTTCCCGGCCTCCCCGGACGCAGTGATCGACATCATCCCCTGCGACTACGTGGTCAACACCATCGTCGCGGTGTGCGCCACCCAGCCGAAGGTGGGGGAACCGGAGTTCTACCACTGCTCGTCGGGGGCAAGGAACCCCCTG
This sequence comes from Arachnia sp., assembly GCF_057238465.1. NCBI lineage: Bacteria > Bacillati > Actinomycetota > Actinomycetes > Propionibacteriales > Propionibacteriaceae > Arachnia > Arachnia sp. The sequence goes on along the minus strand of NZ_DBHHFZ010000002.1, from coordinate 219,011 downwards.
ACCTTCCGCGGCATCTACGAACACATCCGCTCCTACTTCTCCCGTCACCCGTACCGGGACGGGCAGGGATCCCACCAGCTGGCCACGTGGAACTTCCCCGGACCGGAACCGGTGGAACGCAAACTCTGGTTCGCGGAGAAGGGGGTCGCGATCGGCAATCGCCTGCTGAGTTTCGCCCCGCGCGGCAAGAAGACCCGTGCCGCCGCCCGGGCCCTCGACAAGACGGCCAAACAGCTGGACTTCCTCAACAGGTACCTGGGTCTCTACGGCGAATACCTCCAATCCGAACTGCACTTCGTCGACGACTGCACCCTGGCGCTGCACAACAGCCTCCACGAGGATGACCGCGAAACCTTCGGGTTCGACTCGGGCAACCTCGACTGGACCCACTACGTGGAGAACGTGCACGCCCCGGCGATCACGGACCCCGTGCGCCGCCTCGAGGCCGCCCGGCGCCGCCGCAAGGCCCATTCCGCCACCTACCGGAGCCTCAAACCCACCGAGCCCGGGACGGTGCTGGCCGCCTTCGACCTGGACGGCACGGTGATGACCACCAACGTCATCGAAACCTACCTGTGGCTGCGGCTCCCCGAGCTGTCCCTGACGCAGCGCGCGGGGGAGCTGATGAAGGTCGCCGCCCAGCTGCCCAATTACCTGGGGGCCGAACGCAAGGACCGCGGGGTTTTCCTGCGGCAGGTGTACCGCCGCTACGAAGGAGCCAGACTGGACGAGCTGGAACGTTTCGTCGACGAGCGGTTGACCCCGTTCGTGTTGGACCGGACCTCCCCCGAAGCGGTCCGGCGCATTCGCGAACACCGGGAGGCCGGGCACACCACGATCCTGCTCACCGGCGTCATCCGCCCCCTGACCAGGCCCTTCGAGGGGCTCTTCGACCACATCGTCGCCGCCGACCTGGCCACGGACGCGGACGGGGTGTGCACCGGTTTCCTGACCGGTCCCCCCATGGTGGGGGACTCCCGCGCCGCGTGGCTCACCCATTACGCGGGCCTCCACGGCATCGACCTGCCGGCCTCCTTCGCCTACGCCGACAGCCACGTCGACCTACCGATGCTGCGCACCGTCGGCAATCCCGTCGCGGTCAGCCCGGACATCGGCCTGATGCGTGCCGCCAAGGAATCCGGTTGGTCGATCATCGACTGGCCCTCCCACGCGCTGCAGCCCAGATGGAAGCTGCCGTCGTGACCCGTCCCGGTTTCGTCCTGAAGGTCGACGAACGCACCCCGCCGCTGCTGACCCTCGCAGGCGGCAACATCAGCCTGCGGCGTTTCCCCACCGGGACCGGCGTGATCTACCCGCCGCAGCCCGTGCCCTCCTCCGACCCCGTCGCGCTGGTGGAGGGGGCGTTCGCCAACCCCGTCGACAGCGCCCCCCTGGCTGGGCTGCTGCGCCCAGGGATGAAGCTGACCGTCGTGGTGGGAAACGTCGACCCGGTGCAACCCTGCATGCGGTTCGACATCAGACGCAGCATCGTCGAACGTGTCCTCGAACACGCCGCCAGGGCGCGGGTGGATGACGTCGCCATCGTGGTGGCCGGTGGTCTTGGACCCCGGTGGGGTGGTCAGGAAATCGTCGAGGCCCTCGGCGACCGGGTGGCCACTTCCTTCCTGCCCGAGGGCAGGATCACCAGCCACGACGTGACCTCGGAGGACCTGGTCACGGTGGCCACCCTGTCCGGGGAACCGGTAAAGATGAACGCGCGGATCGCGGAGTCGGACCTGGTGGTCTCGGTGGATGTCTGCCACGGCCCCGGGGAGCGAAGGCTGCTCGCGACCGGGACGACGGACCTCGCCACCATCAACCGGATCGGCGGGTTCGGTGGCGGCGAATCTGCGTGCCGGGAGGTCGCCGCGGCCATTCACAGGGCCATTCCCGTCTTCTCCGTCACCGCGGTGCTCGGGCAGCCCTACCTTGGGCGCCACCTGAGCTTCCTGAACCACTGCGAGTGGGAATGGCGGCTTCCGGAACAGGTCGCCTACGCCACTGCACGCCAGTTCGCCGCGCTCCTGCCCCGGCAGGGAACCCAGAAACTCTACGCGGCACCGCGCGCGGACTACGAGCTCTGCGACGTGGTCGGCGGCGATCCGGAGCAGGTGGCGAGCCGCGCCGCCGAGGTGTGGCGGGCGGCCAATGCCGTTGCTGCGCCACGCACCGGGATCCTGATGACCTCGGTGTGGGGAGGCGGCTTCGACCCGGGGGACCCCGTGGGCTCGCCCGTCAACGCAACCCACCAGGCGCTGCGCAACGCGGGAGCCGACGCGGAGCATTCCCTCCTGCGCGACGGCGGGATACTGATCGCCTTCCACCCGCTCAGCCGGGTCTTCCCGAACCGGACCCTCGCCCCGGCCGCCGATTTCTTCACCAAGGTGTTGCCCGCAACGAGGGAACCGGCCGAGATCCACGAACGATTCGAACGCCAGGCCTTGGCGGACGACTGGTACCTGAAGCTCTACCGCGACCACAACGCCTGGCATCCGCTGGCCGTCTTCCACACCTGGTACGGGATCCGCCGCGCCACCGAGCGGCTGGCCGACGTCATCTGGGTGGGGGCCGACCGGGAAACCACCGGCGTCCTCGGGCAGCGGGCCGCAACCACCCTGGACGACGCGCTCGAACTGGCCCGGCAGATCACCGGGGACCGGGAGGACGCCACCTACCTGCACGGGCCCGGACGGATCTTCGGGGAGCCGCGGTGATCACCTGGTTCTCGGACATGTTGGGGTTCGCCCGGACGGGGTTCGGGCTGGTTCGGCGCCGCCCGGCCGGCGCCCCGGAACCGGCGGGGCGGCGGCGTGACCGCCTGGCGCGCTCGGACCTGAGCGAGACCCCGGACCTGTTCAACCCCCTGACCTGGCGCCTGGAATACCAGGTGGCGGGGCTCGATTCGCTGCAGGGACTGGAGGGACCGGTCATCTTCGCCGTCAACGAGCAGGGGGTCCTCGACTGGCAGGTTCTGAGGGCCGTGCTCCCCGCGAGGCTGCGCACGACCAACCGGGGTGTCGGTCGCGCGCTGGCGAAGGGACGCAGCATCGTGGTCTTCTCGGAGCCCTCGCTCGTCGACGGCGGGGTGGGGGAGTTCACCACGCTGCCCGCGGAACTGGCGACCGAACACAAAGTGCCGATCATTCCCGTGGCGATCGTCGGGACCTTCAAACTGAACGAGGTGCTCAGGCTCGCCCTGCAACGCAGACCCCGGGTCTCCGTGCGTTTCGGCTCGCCCGTGTATGTTCGCGGCCAGTCGATCAAGGAGGCCACCGAGGTGGTGCAGGGCGCGGTCGGGGCGCTTTTCCACAGTGGGGAGCTCTCCTGGTGGGCGGTTCAGAGCCACGCCCCCATGGCAAGTGGCGAGCCCATGCCCCGCTGGCGCAGGCTCTGGCAGCAGACGGCGCCGCGTCCCGACCGGGGCCGCCGCATCTGGAAGAACAACGGGTGAGGGAGGAGCAGTGGAACTCTACATCGAGAACCATCTAACCTGGCGTCTCCTAACTCCCGACGACTGGGATGAGTTGCTCTCCCTGAGGGCCCAGCTGGAGGCCTTGGACGATCTCGTGCTGCCCGCCACCGATCGGGTGATCGAGGGAGCCGCGCAGACCATAACGGTCGGGGATGCCATCGGCGGCTGGGACTCCTACGGGAACCTGTCGGCCTTCGGATGGAACATCCCGGAACCGGGAAGCCATCCCGCGAAGGTTTTCCTGCTCGGCGGGGTTCATCCGACCCACAGGTACCAGGGAATCGGGCGGGCGCTGCTGGCCTGGCAGGAGGAACGGGCGCTCGCCTGGCGTGACGAACATCACCCCGGGGAACCGATCTGGCTCGGTTCCTACGTGGAGGCGGACCAGACCTGCCTGCGCCACCTGCTCTTGCAACGGGGTTTCCTGGCGGAACGCTACTTCTTCGACATGCACAGGGAACTGTTCGACCTGCCCAGGCCGCACGACATTCCCGGACTGGTCTTCGAGAACTTCACCCCGGAACGCAGCCACCAGGTGCTGCAGCTGCACAACTCGTGCTTCAGCGCCCGGATCGACGAAGACGCATGGGCGGAATCGCTGGCGAAGGGAACCTTCCGCGCCGACTGGTCATGGGTCGCGGTCAAGGGCGATGAGGTGGTCGGGTACTGCCTGTCGGGAACCGACGACGCGGCGGGACTGGACGGCGTGATGGAGGGGTGGTGCGACCGGCTGGGCGTGGCCAGGGCGCACCGGCACCAGGGGGTTGCCGAGGCCCTGCTGGCGCGGTCTTTGCGTTCGATGGCCGACTCGGGTTGTCCCGCCGCGGGGATCGGGGTGGACACCCGAAACCGTGCCGTCGCGGACTGGCTGCACCGGGTGCTGGGATACGAGGAACGCGACAGCGTGACCCTGTTGGGAAAGAGCATTCCGGCTGCTTGAGATAAGCTCGCTCAAGCAAAATTGACCTCTACCCGAAGGGCGGGATGCATGAGCGGACACTCCAAATGGGCGACGACCAAGCACAAGAAGGCGGTCATTGACGCCAAACGCGGCAAGTTGTTCGCCAAGCTGATCAAGAACGTGGAGGTGGCGGCCCGGTTGGGCGGCGGGGATCCGAGCGGCAACCCGACGCTCTACGACGCCATTCAGAAGGCCAAGAAGTCCAGCGTCCCCAACGACAACATCGACCGTGCGGTGAAACGCGGCTCCGGTGCCATATCCGGTGGCGCCGACTACGAGACGATCATGTACGAGGCCTACGGGCCCTCCGGGATCGCGATCCTGATCGAATGCCTGACCGACAACCGGAACCGCTCCGCCTCGGACGTGCGTGTCGCGGTCACCCGCAATGGCGGCACCATGGCCGATGTCGGGTCGGTGCAGCGCCTGTTCGCCCGCAAGGGGGTCGTCGTGGTTCCCAAACAGCAGGAGGACAGGGAGGTCACGGAGGACGACCTGCTCGAGGCCGCCCTGGAGGTGGGTCTCGAAGAGGTCAATGACGAGGACGAGGCCTGGGAGGTGGTCTGCGATCCCGGCGACATCGTGGAGGTCCGCAAGGCCATTGAGGCGGCGGGGTTCGACTACGACTCCTCGGAGGTGCAGTTCGTCGCATCCTTCGACCAGGAGGTCGACACCGTGGAGCTCGCCCAGAAGATCTTCCGCATCATCGACGCCCTCGAGGACTCCGACGACGTGCAGAACGTCTTCACCAACCTGGACCTCACCCCGGAGGTGGCGGCGGCCCTCGAATCCGAGGATTGATCGTCTATAATCCGAACTGATGTTCGAGAAAAAGCGCATTCTGGGGATTGATCCCGGCCTCACCCGCTGCGGTATCGGCGTGGTGGAAGGCGCCGTGGGGCGTCCCCCCGTCTTCATCGCGGTCGGGGTCGTGCGCACCAGCCCGGACCTGGACGTGGCCCACCGGCTGCTCCAGGTGGAGGCCGGACTCGAACGGTGGTTCACCGAACACACCCCCGACGTGGTGGCCATCGAACGCGTGTTCGCCCAGCACAACACGACATCCGTGATCGACACGGCGCAGGCCGCGGGGGTCGCCGCCCTGGTCGCGGCCCGGCGCGGGCTTCCCGTCACGTTCCACACCCCGAGCGAGGTCAAGGCCGCCGTCACCGGCTCGGGACGGGCCGACAAGTCCCAGGTGACCGCCATGGTCACCACGATCCTGAGGCTCGACGCGCCTCCCAGGCCGGCGGACGCGGCCGATGCCCTGGCCCTGGCCGTCTGTCATGCCTGGCGGGGCGGCCACACCAATCGATATGCGGCGCTGGTCGCGGCCGCGAGAGGAAAACGATGATTTCCCAGCTGACGGGTACCGTGACGGCCGCGGGGGCCGCCTGGTTCGTGATCGATGTCTCGGGGGTGGGTTTCCGCGGGCACTGCACACCGGCCACGGCCGCCGCGCTGCGCCCGGGGGAGACGAGAACCATCCACACCTCCCTGGTCGTGCGAGAGGATTCGCTGACGCTGTTCGGTTTCGGCAGCGATGCCGAGCGGGAGGCCTTCGAACTGGTGCAGAGCGCATCGGGGGTCGGGCCCAGGCTCGCCCTGGCCATCTGCTCCGTGCTGTCACCGGGAGACCTGAAACGGGCAATCCTCGCAGGTGACCTGCGTGCCTTGTGCCGGGTGCCCGGGATCGGTAACAAGAGCGCCCAGAAACTGGTGCTGGAGCTCAAGGACAAGGCCGGTCTGCTCGCCCTGGGGGATGCGGAACCGGAGACCACGAGCCCCGGGGTGGCGAACGAATCGTGGCGTGACCAGGTCGTGGAGGGTCTCCAAGGGCTCGGCTGGTCCGCCAAGGAGGCCGGGACCGCGTGCGATGCCGTCGCGGAGTTGGCTGAGGAGGGCGCCGGTGTCGCCCAACTGATGAGGGCGGCCCTCGGATCGCTGGCGAGACGCTGAGGAGGAGACCGTGGATTTCTCTGAGGTGGATCCCGTCGGCCGCGCCGAGGAGAAGGACTTCGAGGCTGCCCTGCGGCCCAAGCGCCTGAGCGAGTTCGAGGGGCAGCCCCGGGTCCGCGACCAGCTCGGTCTGGTCCTGGCCGCGGCCAGGCACCGGGGCAGCAGCCCGGACCACGTGCTGCTGTCCGGCCCTCCGGGACTGGGGAAGACCACCTTGGCGATGATCATCGCCGCGGAGCTCGGAGTGAACCTGCGCATCTCGTCCGGCCCCGCGATCCAGCACGCGGGTGACCTGGCGGCGATACTCTCGGGCCTCGACGAGGGGGATGTGCTGTTCTTCGACGAGATCCACCGGCTCGCCCGCCCCGCCGAGGAGATGCTCTACCTCGCCATGGAGGACTTCAGGGTCGATGTGGTGGTCGGCAAGGGACCGGGTGCGACTGCCATTCCGATAGACCTGCCCGCCTTCACCCTGGTCGGGGCCACCACCCGGGCGGGTCTGCTGCCGGGGCCGTTGCGGGACCGGTTCGGTTTCACCGCGCAGCTGGAGTTCTACGAGGCCGCCGATCTGGCCGGCATCGTCGCGGCTTCGGCCACGAAACTGGGGATCCGGTTGAAGGAGGTGGCCGCCAAGGAGATCGCGGACCGGTCCCGCGGCACCCCCCGGATCGCGAACCGGCTGCTGCGCCGGGTCCGGGACTACGCCCAGGTGGGGGGACACCGGGAGGTGGAACTCGAACACGCCCGGGCCGCCCTGGAACTCTACGAGGTCGACGAACGTGGCCTGGACCGGCTCGACAGGGGAGTGCTGCGCAACCTGTGCACCCTGTTCAACGGAGGTCCCGTCGGCCTGTCCACCCTGGCGCTCAGCGTGGGGGAGGAAACCGAGACCGTCTCCGAGGTGGCCGAGCCCTTCCTGATCCGTGAGGGCCTGATGATGCGCACCCCGCGTGGCCGGATCGCCACCGCCGCGGGTTGGCGGCATCTCGGTCTGCGTCCTCCGGCCGGTGAGCCTTCGTTGTTCGAGTGAGCTATCCTGACCCACGGCAAACCCGCCAACCGCCTCGTTAAGGAATGAACAGATGGAAATGCTCCTTATGCTCGTCGTTTTCGTGGGCGCTGCATATTTCTTGATGATCCGGCCCCAGCAGAAGCGCATGCGCGAGCATCAGTCCCAGATCGACGCGCTGCAGCCCGGAGCCCGCGTCATTCTCAGCTCCGGTGTTTTCGCCACCCTTTCCCACGTCGCCGACACGCAGGCGATCGTGGAGTTGGCTCCCGGTGTCGAGGTGACCATCCTCAAGCAGGCCATTGCACGCGTCGCGAAGGACGATGAGGAAGAGTTCGAATTCACCGATGAGGTGGAGGAGACCACCAAGGGTGAGGAGAACGAGGAGAGCGTGGACGGTGCTGATCCCTCCGAGCCGGAGGACACCGCCGCGACCGAAGAGCCCGTTTCCGAGAAACACTGAATCGAGCCCGTATGGCAACGGTATCCCGTAAACCCCGGCCCGGTTTGAGGCTGTTCATCTTCCTGCTCGCCATCGGCGCGATGTTCGGGATCATGGCATCCGCAGGCACCTGGTCCCCGAAACTCGGTCTCGACCTGCAAGGTGGCATGACCATCACCCTGACCGCGACGAACTCGACGGTCGAAAAGGACTCGCTTGAGCTGGCCAAGAACATCATCCAGAAGCGTGTCGACGGGCTGGGAATCGGCGAGGCCTCGGTGACCACCTCGGGTGACAGGCACATCGTCGTCTCCGCTCCCAACGTCCAGCGCGACGACATGGTGAAGCTGATCGGCAGCACCGCCCAGCTGACCTTCCGTCCCGTGCTCCGCACCGGTCATGTTGGACAGCAGAACACCGATCCCAACCTGCCGGGCCTGCCCACCCCCACCCCGGAACCGGGCGAGGTCGGGAACATCCTGAGCGTCGAAGAGGTCCTGGGCTACGAAGCCACGGAGCAGGACACCAACGCGTTCAACGAGTTCAAGTGCAACGACAAGATCGAGGCCCGACTGGACAGGACCACGGTGGGTTGCGACCCGACGGGCCAGATGAAGTACCTCCTCGGACCCGCGGCCATCATCGGTGAGCGCGTCGTCAGGGCCAGTTCCGGGATTCCGCAGGGGCAGGTTTCCCACGTGGTCACCCTCGAGTTCGACGAGGCGGGTACCAGCACGTTCAGCCAGATGACCACGGCCATGGTCTCCAAACAGGCACCCGCCAACCAGTTCGCGGTGGTGCTCGACGGCGTGGTTCAGTCCGCGCCGCGGGTCCAGACCGCAATCACCAACGGCCAGGCCCAGATCACCGGCAACTTCACCGCGGAGTCCGCGGCCGAACTGGCGAACATCCTGAAATTCGGTGCGCTGCCCCTCAACTTCGAACCCTCCCAGGTGGAGACGGTGTCTCCCACGCTCGGCGGTGAACAGCTCCGCATCGGGCTGCTCGCAGGCGGCATCGGTCTCGCACTCGTGATCCTGTACTGCCTCGCCTACTACCGTGGGCTGGGGCTCGTGGTGATCGGCTCCCTCGGTGTGGCCGCGCTCGCGACCTACGCATCCATGGTGGTGCTCGGCGAGGCCATGGGATTCACCCTGAACCTCCCGGCCATCGCCGGTGCGATCGTGGCGATCGGCGTTACGGCTGACTCCTTCGTGATCTACTTCGAGCGCATCCGTGACGAGATACGCGACGGGCGAAGTCTCAGATCCGCCCTGACGACGGGCTGGGTCAAGGCCAGACCGACGATCCTGGTTGCGGACATGGTCTCGATCCTTTCCGCAATCGTCCTGTTCATCCTCGCGGTCGGCGGCGTGAAAGGTTTCGCCTTCGCCCTCGGCCTGACCACCCTGCTCGACCTGGCGGTCTGTTTCTTCTTCACCAAACCCCTCGTGCAGCTGCTGGGCCGCACGAAGTTCTTCGGTGAGGGGCACCGGCTCTCCGGGCTCGACGCCAGCCACATGGGCGTCAGCCGGGAATCCCTGCTGGGCCGTCGCAGCCGCCGCACCCACCGCGCCAAGGAGGCCTGATGTCCACCAAACACGGGCTCGCCCACCGTTTCTACACGGGTCAGATCTCCTACGACTTCGTCGGCCACAAGAAGTTCTGGTACACGTTCTCGGCCGTGGTGCTCGCCATCTGTTTCCTGGCGGTGGGTTTCAAGGGTTTGGCGCTCGGCATCGACTTCCGGGGTGGAACCGACTTCCAGGTCGCGCTTCCCGTCACCGAGACCACCGTGGACGACGTACGCACCAAGGTGGCCGGTTTCGAGGTCAAGAACCTGGAGGCCCAGGTCTTCTCCCTCGGGGAGAGCGCCGTGCGGATCCAGACGCGCTCCCTCGACCCCGAGGAGACCGTCTCGGTTCGCGCCGCCATCGCCGAACTGGCAGACGCGAAACCCGAGGACGTCACCTACACCGCGATCGGTGCCTCGTGGGGTGAGCAGATCTCCCGCCAGGCCCTGATAGCCCTGGGGGTGTTCATCGCGCTCGTCATGGTGCTGATCGGTTTCTGGTTCCGCAACTGGAAGATGTCCTTGGCGGCCGTCATAGCCCTGGCACACGACCTGGTGGTGACCGTCGGAATCTATGCCCTGAGCAGTTTCACGGTCACGCCGGCGACCGTCATCGGTGTTTTGACCATCCTCGGCTACTCGCTCTACGACACAGTGGTGGTTTTCGACCGGGTCTCGGAGAACACCAAGAACCTGAAGGAGAGCAGGAAGACCTACGGGGAGGCCGCCAACCTGGCCATCAACCAGGTGCTGATCCGGTCCCTGAACACGACCCTGATCGGGATCCTGCCGGTCACGGCTCTGCTGATCGGCGGCGCCATGCTCCACAGCGGCCCCCTCGCCGATCTCGGCCTGGCGCTGTTCATCGGCATGATCGCCGGCGCCTACTCCTCCATCTTCATCGCCACCCCGCTGCTGGTGCAGATGAAGGAACGGGAACCCGACCAGATCGCCCACCGCGCATCGCTGGCCCGCAAGGCCGAACGTGCGGCCGCCAAGGCCGAACGCAGACCTTCCGGGAAGACAGCCGGCGACGAGGAGGAAGCATCGGAGACCGAGACCGTCGTCTCCTCGGGAACGCGCAGGCAACAGCGCAGCAACCTGTCGCGCGAGCAGAGGAAGCGTCAGAGGCGATGAACCTGATTTCCTCCCTGATCGCGGACGTCCCGGACTGGCCCAAACCCGGGGTGGTCTTCAAGGACATCACCCCGCTGCTGGCCTCCCCCGAGGGTTTCCGGCAGGCGGTTGACGCCATCGTGGCGTCGGCCCCCGAGGCAATTGACGTGGTGGTCGGAATGGAGGCCAGGGGATTCATCTTCGCCGCCCCCGTCGCCCTGGCCCTCGGGGCCGGTTTCGTGCCGGTCCGCAAACCCGGGAAGCTACCGCGTCCCGTGTTGAGCGAGTCCTTCGACCTCGAATACGGCACCGCGACCCTGACCATGCACGCGGACGCCCTCGTCACGGGGGCGCGCGTGCTCGTGGTGGACGACGTGCTCGCCACCGGCGGCACCGTCGCGGCCACGGCAGCTTTGTTGAAACGGCTCGGCGCTGAACTCGTGCACGTGAGCGTGCTCCTCGAGCTCACCGCCCTCGGGGGCAGGCAACGGCTCGCCGGTCAGGGCATCAGCAGTTGTTCGGCGGTTCTGACGAGCTAGGGCCGTGGGTAGGCTGAGGAAGCGGGTCCCCAAGGGGTATGCCACCTCGATGGTGAGCATGCCCCGTCCACAGGTGCGGCCGCTGCGCGAACTCGGGAAACGCGGGTTGTTGGCGCTCGTGCTGTTGATGATCAGCACCCTCGTCGTCTGGTTGGACCGCGACTCCTACGTCGACAACATCCGCGATGACGGGGTCAGTTTCATCGACGCCCTGTACTACTCGACGGTCACCATGACCACCACGGGCTACGGCGACATCACCCCCCTCGCCCCACACGCCCGGCTCCTGAACGCGATCCTCATCACCCCGATGCGCGTCGGCTTCCTGGTGCTGTTGGTCGGCACCACCATCGCCGTGCTGGCTGACGAGGGCAGCCGCGCCATCCGTGACCTGCAGTGGAGGCAGAAAATGCGCAACCACGTCGTCGTGATCGGCTACGGCACGAAGGGCCGCAGCGCAATCAACACCCTTCGTCGCCACGGGGAACCGGACGACCGGATCGTCGTCATCGACAGCAATGACGTCGCGGTGAACGAGGCCAACCTCGACGGGCTGGCCGCCTTCCTGGGGGATGCGACACGCCGCGATCTGCTGCGGCGGGCCGAGGTGTCCAAGGCCCGGAAGATCATCATCTGCCTGTCCCGCGACGACGCCGCCATCCTCACCACACTCACCGCCAGGCAGCTCAACCCCGGGGCCAGCATCATCGTCAGCGTCCGCGAGAAGGACAACGTCGCCCTGGTCCGCCAGTCCGGGGCCACATCCGTGGTGACCTCGTCGGACACGGTGGGGCGCCTGCTGGGCCTGTCGGCGGTCGGTCCGGAACTCGGCGCCATCATCCAGGACCTGCTGACCGCCGGGACGGGCCTCGAGGTCCAACAGAGGCAGGCAAGACCCAGCGAGGTGGGGCAGTCCCCGAACGATGTCAAGGGGGAGCAGGTGATCGGAATCATCCGCAACGGCACGCTGCGGCGTTTCTACGATTCCACGGCCTCCAGGATCCAAACCGGTGATCAACTGATCGTCGTGCGTCGCGCGGAACGACCCGAGCTGCGAGACACCGATGACTGACTCAGGTATCTGCTCCAATAGCACTAAACTTTCACCATGGCTGAGCAGGTGACGCAACAAGGAGCATTGCAACGCCTGACCAGCGGACCGGAGCAACCGCGACTGCGAATGCGGCATCGCTTGGCCCGGCTCGGGGCGGTCAGGCCCCGTTCCGCCGTGCTCGATCCCTTGTTCAAGATCATCAAGGCCAGCCACCCGAAAGCCGATCTGTCACTGATCGAACGCGCCTACCGCACTGCGGAACAGCTGCACCGGGGGCAGAAACGCAAATCCGGGGATCCCTACATCACCCACCCGCTGGCGGTGGCCACCATCCTCGCAGAGCTGGGCATGACCGAACCCGTACTGGTCGCCGCTCTGCTGCACGACACCGTCGAGGACACCGACTACACCCTCGATCAGCTGCGTGAGGAGTTCACCGACGAAGTGGCCCGGATGGTCGATGGGGTCACGAAACTGGACAAGGTGACCTACGGGGAAACCGCCAAGGCGGAGACCATCCGGAAGATGATCATGGCCACCTCCGAGGAGGTGCGGGTCCTGGTGATCAAACTCGCGGACCGTCTCCACAACATGCGGACCATCGGTTTCCTCCGCCCCGACAAACAGGTCAGGATCGCCACGGAGACCCTCAACATCTTCGCTCCGCTGGCCCATCGGCTGGGCATGAACACCGTGAAGTGGGAACTGGAGGATCTGTCCTTCCAGGCCATCGAACCCAAGGTCTACTCGGAGATCGCGGATCTGGTGGCGCAGCAGGCGCCGGGACGGGAACGCTACCTGCGGGACCTGATCGCGCAGTTCAAGCAGCTGATGGCGGACAACAAGATCAAGGCGACCATCTACGGCCGCCCCAAACACTTCTACTCGATCTACCAGAAGATGATGGTCCGGGGCCGTGACTTCGCCGACATCTACGACCTCATCGGGTTGCGGGTGCTGGTCGACAACGTGCGGGACTGCTACGGCGTGCTCGGGGTTGCGCACTCCAAGTGGAAGCCGATCCCGGGCCGGTTCAAGGACTACATCGCGAACCCCAAGTTCAACATGTACCAGTCCCTGCACACCACCGTGCTCGGGGACCGGGGAGAACCCGTCGAGCTGCAGATCCGCACCCACGAGATGCACCGCCGGGCCGAGTACGGCGTCGCAGCGCACTGGAAGTACAAGGAGAACCTGCGCGACGGGGTCACCCCCGAGGAAGCCGGGTTGCGTGCCATGCACCAGCTCGGTGTGATGAGCAAGGAAACCGAGGACCCCACGGAGTTCCTCGACTCGGTGCTGTTCGAGATCAACTCCGACGAGATCTACGTTTTCACCCCCAAGGGTGAGGTGAACGCCCTCCCGGTCGGGGCGACCCCGGTCGACTTCGCCTTCTCGGTGCACACGGAGGTCGGGTACCACTGCATCGGTGCCCGGGTGAACGGCCGTCTGGTGGCGTTGTCGACAAAACTCGTCCAGGGCGACAAGGTGGAGATTCTCACCTCGAAATCCCCGAACGCCGGTCCGAGCCGCGACTGGCTCGGGTTCGTCGCCACCAGCAGGGCCCGCCAGAAGATCAAGCAGTACTTCTCCCGGGAGCGGCGCGACGAGGCGATCGAGGACGGCAAGGAGATGCTGGCCAGGCAGCTTCGGCGCACCGGGTTGCCGATGCAGCGTCTCCTCACGTTGGAGAACCTCACCGCCGTCGCCAACGAGCTGCGCCACGCGGATGTCTCCAGCCTCTACAAGGCGATAGGGGAGGGGCAGGTCGGTGCCCGGTCCGTGGTCACCCATCTGATAGAACTCGTCGGGGGTGAGGACGAGGCCGTCGACACCATCACGGAGGACGAGGGGGTGCGCAACTCCCGGAGGCGTCCCCGGGCGACCACGGAACCCCGCGTGCTGGTGGACGGCGACTCGACCATGGCCGTGAAACTGGCGCGCTGCTGCCATCCCATCCCGGGGGATGAGATCACGGGTTTCGTCACCCGGACCGACGGGGTCTCGGTGCACCGCGGCGACTGCACGAACGTTCCCGCGCTGCAGGAAACCCCTGAGCGCCTGGTGAAGGTCGCCTGGGACAAAGCGGAGGGCGGGCAGTTCCCAGTCACGATCCAGGTCGAGGGCATCGACCGGGCGGGGCTGCTCGCTGACGTCAGCAGGGTGATCTCGGACCTGCACGTCGACATTCTCGAGGCCACGCTGACCTCGGGTCGCAACAAGAAGTTCTCCGGGCGGCTCACCTTCGAGTCCCCGGACCCCAGGCACCTGAACCACGTCCTGAAGCAGGTGCGCCGGGTTCCCGGGGTCTACGACGCCTTCCGCACGAATTCCTGACCCGGAACACCGGTTCCGGTGCTTCCCCGTGCCCGGGGAGACACCAGAACCGGCATCCGCTCACGCGTCCTGGAAGTCCTGGAGGGTTTGCTTGGCCTGGTCCAGCCAGGAGGCGTAGGTCTCCAGTGATTTGCGCACGTCCTTGGCCTTGCGGGAATCACCCGCCTCCTCCGCCGCTGCAAGGTCCCCGGTGAGTTTGTCCACCTGCGACTGGAACAAGGCGACGGTGTCCTCGGCGCGTTTGCGGGCCTCCGGGTCGGTGCGGCGCCAACGCTCGGCCTCCAACTCGCCGACCTGGTCGGAGAGTTTCCTGACCCGCGAATCGAGGTCCCGCATGGCCGCCCGGGGCACGTGCCCGATCTCGGAGAACTTGGAGAGGAACTCGCGAAGCGTGTTCTTGGCGTTGTTGACATCCGTCACGCCGGCGAGGTCTCGTTCCGCCTGCTCGAGGAGCGCGGTCTTCGCCGCGAGGTTCTCGGCCTGCTCACCGTCCACGGCGTGCTGGGCAGCGGAACGGGCGTTGAAGAACTGGTCCTGCAGGGCGTGGAACCTGGCCCACAGCGACTCGTCATCGGCCCTCCGCGCGGATCCGGCGGCCCTCCAACGGGCCATCAGGTCACGGAAAGCACCCGCAGTGGGGCCCCAGTCGGTGGATTCGGCCAGCGGGGTGGCCTCTTCGATGATCTGCTCCTTCAGGCGTTTCGCCTCGTCGCGCCGGGCGTTCAGTTCGGAGAAATGGGCCTTGCGGCGGCGCGTGTACTGGGTGCGGGCCGAACTGAAGCGGTGCCAGAGTTCGTTGTCGGTGGTGCGGTCGACGCGGGGAAGGGCCTTCCACTCCTCCAGGAGTTCCCGGAACCGGTCGACACCGTGGCGCCAGTCGTTGCCGCTCGCCAGGGACTCGGCCTCGTCCACCATCGCCTGCTTGGCGGCTATGGTGTTCGCGTTCTGTTCCGCACGAGCCGCCTTGCGTGCCTCGATCTGCGCCGGGAGCAACTCCTCAAGAGTATCCAGCCGGGCCGTGAGGGCCGCGAGATCACCGACGGCGTTGGCCTCCGTGACGTTTGTGCGGGCGGTGGCGATGGCCTTGCGCGCCTCCTCGGGGGACATGGTCTGGGTTTCCACGCGGGAAACGAGCAACGTCACCTCTGCGGCCAGGTTCTCGTAGCGCCGCGTGTAGAACGCCAGGGCTTCCTCGGGGGTGGAGTCGGGGATCTGCCCGACACTTCTTTCTGTGTCACCGACACGGACGTAGACGGTGCCGTCGGGATCGACGCGACCGAAGTCCGAGGGCGCTTGCTGTTGGCTCATGCACACAATCTAGCGGGCAAACCCGTCAGGGGACAGATTGGGTGTGAGGTTCCGTGGCGCCTCCCCGTGCGAGCCCGGGATCGCTGCCATACAGTGGGCGGGTGCGTATCGAGACCATCCCAGTTTCCCCATGGACCGCCAACTGTTATCTAATCGCGGCCGACCCGGCCAGCAGCGGGTGCCTCGTCGTCGATCCGGGTGTGACGGGATCCGAACCGGTCTCCGCGGCCCTGGACCGGCTCGGCTGGTCCCCGGAGACCATCTTGTGCACGCACGGACACCTCGACCACGTCGGCGACGCCGCCACCCTGGCGGCCGTGTGGAATGTTCCCGTCCGGTGCGCGAAGGCCGACCAGGGGATGCTCTCCCGGCCCTCCGCGGGGCTGGGACCCGGGCTGGTGCCGCTGATCCGGCAGCTGATCGGCGAGGACGAGCTGGCTCTTCCGGAGGATCTCCGGGACCACGAGACCTTCCGGACCTCCTGCGGACTCGAGGTCAGACCCCACGCCGCCCCCGGGCACACCCCCGGATCCACGCTCCTGGAGGTCGGTGATGCGACCGGGAAGGTGCTGCTGACCGGGGACGTGATCTTCCGGGGCACCATCGGGCGCACCGACCTGCCCGGAGGGAACCTGGAGCAGATGCGCGCCACCCTGCGGGGAATCATCGAGGCCTTTCCCGACGAGACCGTGCTGCTGCCGGGTCATGGGGAACCCACCACCGTCGGGGCCGAGAAACTCCACAACCCCTACCTGCAAGCCGATTTCCTGAAGGACTGAGTCATGGCACGCCCCAAACCGATCTCTGGTTTCCCCGAATTCCTTCCCGCCGGGCGTCTGGTGGAGAATCAGGTGCTCGCCGCCATCACCTCCACCTTCGAACTCCACGGCTTCGCTCCCATCGAGACCCGGGCCGTCGAGCCCCTCGACCAGCTGTCCCGCAAAGGGGAGATCGACAAGGAGATCTACGTCGTCAGGCGCTTGCACGCCCAGGCCGAGGAGACGGACGAACTCGGCCTCCACTTCGACCTGACGGTGCCCTTCGCCCGCTACGTGCTGGAGAACTCCGGGCACCTGAACTTTCCCTTCCGCCGCTACCAGGTGCAGAAGGTCTGGCGTGGTGAACGCCCGCAGGAGGGGCGCTACCGGGAGTTCACCCAGGCCGATATCGACATCGTCGGTCGGGACCGGCTCGCGGACCACCACGATGCCGAGATCCCCCTGGTTGCCCTGGACGTCTTCGGGAGGTTGCACCGCGACCTGGGCCTGCCTCCGGTGAGCATCCGGGTCAACAACCGGAAACTCTCGGAGGGGTTCTACCGGGGCCTCGGGATCGAGGACACCGCAGCCGTGCTCCAGCGCGTCGACAAGTACGACAAGGTGGGGCCGGATGTGGTCGTCGAGTTGCTGACCGAGCAGGTGGGGCTGAGCGAATCCCAGGCCCGCGCCTGTGTCGCCCTGGCGGGGATCAGCGCCGACGACGAGTCCTTCGTCGATCAGGTGCGCTCCCTGGGTGTCACCCACGAGTTGCTGGACGAGGGCCTGGCGGATCTCGCATCGCTCATCCGGATCGCGCGCGGAACCGAACCGGGCCGGGTGGTGGCGGACCTCAGGATCGCGCGGGGACTCGACTACTACACGGGTACCGTCTACGAAACCCTGCTGCTGGGTTCGGAGAAGCTCGGTTCCGTGGCCTCGGGTGGCCGCTACGACTCCTTGGCCAGCGACGGGAAAACGACCTTCCCCGGGGTTGGATACTCCTTCGGCATCACCCGGATACTCGCCCCGCTCATCGGCAGGGGAGTGTTGACCGTGACCCGCAGCGTCCCCTCGGTGGTCCTGGTGGCCGTCGACTCGGAGGAGACCCGGGACCGGGCGATAGCCGTGGCGCGCAGGCTGAGGAAACGCGGCATCGCCTGCGAGGTGGCCCCGAAGGCGGACAAGTTCGGGCGCCAGATCCGGTTCGCCGAACGCAGGGGAATCCCGTTCGTCTGGTTCGGCGCGGATCTCGACGACTCGGTCAAGGACATCCGGTCGGGGGAGCAGCTGCCCGCCGACCCGGATGCCTGGCTGCCACCGGTCGAGGACGCCGCTCCGCGGGTGATCCGGGGCTGATCACCCGGAAACGGGACCGGAGGACCCGGGAAGGGAACACGACGTGGCGAACCTTCCCGGGTAGGATTCGTCGCTGGCGGGCTGCACCGTCCATGCAGCCGGAACTAGAGAGGAAACTGCATGTTGCGCACACACCACGCGGGTGAGCTGAGGGCCGCGAACGTGGGTCAAGAGGTGGTGCTCGCCGGCTGGGTGGCGAAGCGGCGTGATCACGGCGGTGTCGCGTTCATCGACCTGAGGGACACCTCCGGCATCGCCCAGGTGGTGGTCAGGGACGAGGTGCTGGACTCCTCCGGCGCACACGACCTGCGCAACGAGTTCTGCATCAAGGTCACCGGCGTGGTCGAGATCCGCCCCGAGGGCAACGCCAACCCGGACCTGCCGACGGGGGAGATCGAGGTCGCGATCTCCGAGCTGGAGGTGCTCAACCCTTCGGCGCCGCTGCCCTTCCAGATTGACGAACGCGTCACCGTCGGTGAGGAAGCACGTCTGAAACACCGCTACCTGGACCTGAGGCGGCCAGCACCGGCCGCCGCGCTCCGGCTGCGTTCCAAGGTGAACCAGGCTGCCCGGAAGGTGCTGGGGGAACGCGACTTCGTCGAGATCGAGACCCCCACCCTGACCCGTTCCACCCCGGAGGGGGCCCGTGACTTCCTGGTGCCGGCCCGGCTCAATCCCGGCTCCTGGTACGCGCTGCCGCAGAGCCCGCAGCTGTTCAAGCAGCTCCTGATGGTGGCGGGGATGGAACGCTACTACCAGATCGCCCGCTGCTACCGCGACGAGGACTTCCGCGCCGACCGGCAACCGGAGTTCACCCAGCTCGACATCGAGATGAGTTTCGTCGACCAGGAGGATGTGATCGAACTGGGGGAGGCCATTGTCAAGGAGATCTGGGCCATCAAGGGGATCGAACTGCAAACCCCCTTCCCGCGCCTGAGTTTCGCCGACGCCATGAACCGTTACGGCTCGGACAAACCGGATCTGCGTTTCGACCTGGAGCTGACGGAACTGACCGATGTCTTCTCCGAGACCCGGTTCCGCGTGTTCCAGGCTCCGTACGTGGGCGCGGTGGTCATGCCCGGCGGCGCTTCGCAACCGCGACGCCAGTTCGATGCCTGGCAGGAATGGGCGAAGCAGCGCGGCGCGAAGGGCCTGGCCTATGTCACCGTCTCCGAGTCGGGGGAACTGGGCGGGCCGGTGGCCAAGAACCTCTCCGATGCGGAACTGGCCGCGCTGCCGGAACGCACCGGGGCGAAACCCGGTGACTGCATCTTCTTCGCGGCCGGGGAACGCACCGCCTCCCAGAACCTCCTGGGTGCGGCCCGCGACGAGATCGCCCGTCGCTGCGGGTTGATCGAGGAGGGCTCCTGGAGTTTCCTGTGGGTGGTTGACGCGCCCCTGTTCAAACCCGCTTCCGAGGCCAAGGCGGAGGGTGATGTCGCCGTCGGCGAGGGGGCCTGGACCGCCGTGCACCACGCCTTCACCTCTCCCAGACCCGAATGGCTCGACAGCTTCGACGAACATCCGGGTGAGGCCACCGCCTACGCCTACGACCTGGTCTGCAACGGCAACGAGATCGGCGGTGGTTCCATCCGTATCCACCGCCGCGACGTGCAGGAGCGGGTGTTCAAGGTGATGGGCATCACGCAGGAACAGGCCCAGGAGAAGTTCGGTTTCCTGTTGGACGCGTTCGCCTTCGGCGCTCCGCCGCACGGCGGTATCGCCTTCGGGTGGGACCGGATCGTCGCCCTGCTCAGCGGCGCGGAGTCGATCCGCGAGGTCATCGCCTTCCCGAAGTCGGGTGGCGGTTATGATCCGCTGACCGCTGCGCCGGCCCCGATCACCGCCCAGCAGCGCAGGGAGGCCGGGGTCGATGCCAAACCGCGGAAGGAAAAAGCGGAATCGTGAGGTACGGCCGCTGACGAATCGGGTGTGTCGGCTGATGATGGTTCCGGTGGGCCGGGTGGATTCGCCTCGCCCACCGGGTCGAGTTCTTGAGACCCCGGCCTTCCACGTCGCTGCTGCATCACTTCCCGAAGGTCACCCGTATCGGCCTGCCGGGTTTTGTTGACTCGGTGCCGGAACTCGCCGAGGAACTGCCGTCCTCATCCGGGAGGAGCAGGTTCTTCACAGAAATTCCGAGAACAGCAACCCGGGCGGGCCCGGCACCGTTCTTCAGGGAGATTCCCCAGGCTCATTCAGCTGCTATCGGGGCTTTTGCCCTCCGCGGAGCTCCGGATGGATCCGACACTCGCGAGGATCACCAGCGCCATGGCGGCCAGTTCCAAGGCTCCGAGCTGTTCGCCCAGCAGCAGGAAGGCGACGAGCGCGGCGGCCGCCGGTTCAAGGCTCGTCAGGACTCCGAAGGTGGCCCGGGACATGCGTTGCAGGGCCCGCATCTCCAAGGGGAACGGGACGGCGGAACTGAGCAGACCAAGGACCACGCCCATGCCCCAGACACCCGGGTCCAGAGCCCAGGAGTACTCGCCCGAGGCGGCCGTGGCCAGGGTCACGGGAAGCAGCAGGATGGCCCCGATCCAGAATCCCACGGTCAACCCGGAGAAACCCTCCCAACGGGCACCCAGGGTGGGGGTGAGCAGGATGTAGGCGCCCCAGCAGGCCCCTGCCAGCAGAGCCAGAGCCACGCCCACGGGTTCCAGCGGGGCCGGGCTGATCCCGAGGAGAACCACCCCCAGGGCGGCGAGAGCCACCCAGATCAGGTCACGTCTGCGTTTGGAACCGAACGCGGCGACGGTCAACGGACCCAGGAACTCGAAGGTCACCGCCATTCCGACGGGAATGCGCTGGATCGACAGGTAGAAGATCGTACTCATGCCCGTGAGCGCAACCCCGTATCCCGCGGCCGAGAGCCACTGCTCCCGGCTGCGGCCGCGCAGGGTGGGGCGGAACACGATGCCCAGGATCACGGCGGCGAACAGGATGCGCAACCAGGCCGCCACCTGCGGTGGGGTCACGGCGAACAGTCCCTTGGCCAGGGAGGAACCGATCTGCACCGAGGTGGTTGCCATCAACACCAGCAGGACCGGGGGGAATCCTCGCCTCACAGCGCGAACTCGATTTGTCTCGGCCGGGCGATCAGCCACAGGCACAGCGCAGCGGCGGTGGCGCAGCAGAGCATCGCGATCGCCATCGGCGCAGCCGAGGTCAGTTCGAACTGACCGATGACGGGCCCCACCACGGCGGCGAGGGTCATGTTCAGGGCCCCCATCAAGGAAGCGGCCACCCCCGAGTCCGCGCGATGATTCTGCAGCGCCAGCACCTGGGCCGCGGGATTGCACGCCCCGAAGGTCAGGGTGTAGGCAAACATCGCCGGTATCAAGGGGATGTGGCCGCCGCGCATCGCGTCGAGCCCCAGCAACGCCGAGGCGGCGACGACCATTCCCGCGGTACCGACAACCAGCACCTTCTGCGGGCCGAAACGTGCAGCCAGGCGGCTTCCCAGCTGCACCCCGATGAAGACCCCCACGGAGCAGATGGCGAACACGACACCGAACTCGGTCTCGCGCAGCCCGAAGGTTTCCTGCAGCAGCAGGGACGAGGTGGAGATGTAGGAGAACAAACCGGCGAAGCAGCAGGAGGCGGTCAGCCAGATGCCGACGAACACCCTGTCGCCCAGCACCCGCCGGTAGGCGGCCCGGAGCGGTGCGAGACCACCCGCGGTGCGTTCACCGGGCGGGCGGGTCTCCACGATCAGGAACAGGATCAGCACCAGCAGAACGGCACCGTAGCTGGCCAGCGCCCAGAAAACCCCGCGCCAGTTCATGACCGTGACCATCCAAGAACCCACCAGAGGAGCAATGATGGGGGCCAGTCCGTTGATGAGCGCCAGCCGGGAGAGCATCACAACCAGCCGCCTCCCCGCGAACAGGTCCCGGGTCATTGCCATCGACACCACGGCCCCGCCCGCCGCCCCGATCCCCTGGAGAACCCGCATGGTGGTCAGGAAAACGACGTTGGGTGCCACCGCCACGAGCACCGACGAGGTCACGTGCAGGCTGGCCGCCACGATCAACGGGAGCCGGCGTCCCAGCCGGTCGCTCAGGGGCCCGACCACGAACTGCCCGAGAGCGAACCCCAGGGTGGTGGCCGAGAGGGTCACCTGAACCTGGGAATCGGTGATCGCCAGGTCGGCCTTGAGGGTTGGAAAGGTGGGCAGGTACAGGTCTATGGTGAACGGGCCGAGCCCGGTCAACAGGCCGAGGGTGACGATGGTCGCCACCCTCCGGCGCACACTGAACCGGTCCCCGAGTGGTTGTGGCATTCGAACTCCGCGGATGCAGGGACGTCAAGAGCAAACAAATGATACGGCAGGAGCCCGGAATCTCCCGCTACTGTAATTCGTGTGAGTCCTGACCTGTTCGGCAACCCCGACCCCGTGCCCACCGGGGCGGGCGGTTCCTTGGGGAACGCCCGCGGCGAGGGGGCGCCGTTGGCCGTCAGGATGCGTCCCGCGAACCTGGATGAACTCGTCGGGCAGCAGCACCTGCTCGGCCCGGGTGCGCCACTTCGCCGGTTGGTCGCGGGACAGCCGATGAGTGTCTTCCTGTGGGGGCCACCGGGAGTCGGCAAGACCACCTTGGCATCCATCGTCTCCAGGGCATCCGGGGCCCGGTTCGTCGAACTCTCGGCGGTGACCGCGGGGGTCAGGGAACTGCGCGCCGAACTCGATGCGGCCAGGCGGGAGCTGGAACGGGGTATCTCGACCGTACTGTTCATCGACGAGGTGCACCGCTTCTCCAAGACCCAGCAGGACGCGCTGCTGCCCGCGGTGGAGAACCGGATCGTCACCCTGATCGCGGCGACCACGGAGAACCCCAGCTTTTCCGTGATCTCCCCTCTGCTGTCGCGTTCGCTGCTGCTGCGACTCAAACCCCTGACCGACACCGACATCGCGGCCCTGGTCTCCCGCGCGCTGGTCGACGAACGGGGCCTGGCGGGCGCCATCTCCCTGGCCGATGCGGCCCGGGACGACCTGGTGCGCCTGGCAGGCGGGGACGCCCGCCGCGCGTTGACCTACCTGGAGGAGGCGGCGGCCTCCGCTGAGGCGCTCGGGCTGGGGGAGATCACCCCCGAGGTGCTCGCCCACGCCGTGGACCGGGCCGCCGTGCGCTACGACCGGGACGGCGACCAGCACTACGACGTGATCTCCGCCTTCATCAAATCCGTGCGCGGCTCCGACGTGGATGCGGCCCTGCACTACCTGGCGCGGATGCTGGAGGCGGGGGAGGACCCGCGATTCATCGCGCGCCGTCTGATGATCTCGGCCAGCGAGGACATCGGCATGGCCGCCTCCGGGGTGCTGGGCACCTGCGTCGCGGCGGCCCAGGCGGTGCAGCTGCTGGGGATGCCGGAGGCCCGCATCACCCTCGCCCACGCCACCGTGGCCGCAGCCACCGCCCCGAAGTCCAACGCCGCCTACATGGCTCTGGAGAAAGCCGTCGCCGATGTGCGCGCGGGCAGGGGAGGGGCGGTTCCGGCTCACCTCAGGGATGCCCACTACGCCGGGGCCAAGGCCCTCGGGCACGGTGAGGGGTACGTCTATCCCCACGACCTGCCCTCCGGGGTGGCGGCCCAGCAGTACCTTCCCGACGACCTCGCGGGGGCCAGCTACTACCAGCCGACCGGCCACGGGGCGGAGGCGGCCATCTCCGAGCGCATGGCGGCGGTTCGAAAGTTGCTGGGCCGTTGAGGACACGGGTCGGCTAGAGTTACGGCGATACTTCGATTCAAGGAGGCGACCTCAAATGTCCGTCGGTGAGCTGGCAGGTTTGCTCGCAGCCATTGCTCTCTGCGTCCTCGTGGCCCTGGCGGCCGTCCCTCTGATCAAGGCCGGCCGAGCTCTCGACGAGGTCCGCATCGCGGTGCGTGACCTCGGACACAATTCAGTTCCCGTCCTGATGGAGCTGAAGAGCACCGTCGAGAGCACCAATGCCGAACTGGAGAAACTTTCCCTGGTCACCGACGACGTGGCCCGCGTCTCCGGACACGCCACCGTGGTCAGCGAACACGCCGCCAACCTGTCGCAGTTGTTCGCGGCCACCCTGGGCGGCCCTCTGGTTCGCGGCGCGGCGATCGTCCACGGTCTGCGGACCGCTTTGAAGGGACGCAAGAAGTGAGGCGCCTGTTCTGGGTCCTGGTCGGCGCCGCCGTGGCCGTGGTGCTGGTGCTCCGCGGCCGCAAATGGCTGCACCAGTTCACCCCGAAGGGGGTGGCCGAACGCGTGGAGGCCTCCGGGCAGCAGGCCGTGAACAAATTCAGCGAGTTCCGCGCCACCTTCACCACCGCGATGCGGGAGAAGGAAGCCGAGCTCCGCGAGGAACTCGACATGCCCCGGAAGGCCTGAAAACCATCAACTCCAAGGAAAACCCACCAATGAAAACCTCCGAGATCCGGAGCCGGTTCATCGACTTCTTCGCGCGCCACGACCACACCATCGTGCCGAGCGCATCGCTTCTCTACAACGACCCCACCCTGTTGTTCGTCAACGCCGGGATGGTGCCCTTCAAACCCTATTTCATGGGGGAGGAACCCACCCCTTACCGCCGCGCGGTCTCGGTTCAGAAGTGTGTGCGCACCCTGGACATAGACGATGTGGGCAGGACCACCCGGCACGGCACGTTCTTCCAGATGATGGGGAACTTCGCATTCGGCGACTACTTCAAGGAAGGCGCCATCAACTACGCCTGGGAACTGATCACCACCGAGATCCACAACGGTGGTCTCGGTTTTCGGCCCGACCAGGTGTGGGTGACCGCACTGCACGGCGACGAGGAGACCATAGCCCTGTGGCAGAAGGCCGGGATCCCGCGCGACCGCATCCAGGAGCGTGGTTGCAAGGACAACTACTGGCACATGGGGGTGCCCGGCCCGGGTGGTCCCTGCTCCGAGATCTACATAGACCGCGGACCCGAGTTCGGTCCCGACGGCGGGCCGGAGGCCGACGAGGACCGTTTCCTGGAGATCTGGAACCTGGTCTTCCAGCAGGAGGAGATCACCAACGTCACCGCCAAGGACAAATTCGACGTGGTCAAACCCCTGGCCACGCAGAACATTGACACCGGCAGCGGCCTGGAACGCATCGCCTACCTGCTCCAGGGCGTGGCGAACATGTACGAGACGGACGAGGTCTACCCGGTCATCGCGAAGGTGGCGGAACTCTCGGGACGCAGATACGGGGCCGACCCGGATGACGACGTGCGGTTCCGGGTGGTGGCCGACCACATACGTTCCTCGCTGATGCTGATGACCGATGGCGTCACCCCCGGCAACGAGGCCCGCGGCTATGTCCTGCGGCGCCTGCTCCGCCGCTCCATCCGAGCCATGCGGCTGCTGGGAGTTGACGCCCCGGTTCTCGGTGAGCTGCTGCCCGTCAGCCGGGACGTGATGAGCGTCTCCTACCCGGAGATCAACGACTCCTGGGCGAGGATCGCCGAGATCAGCGAACACGAGGAGACCTCGTTCCGGCGCACGCTGTCCGCCGGAACGCAGATCTTCGATCTCGCGGTGGGACGCGCCAGGCAGACCGGGGCGAAGGAACTGCCCGGCGACGAGGCGTTCCAGCTGCACGACACCTACGGTTTCCCGATCGACCTGACCCTCGAGATGGCCGCCGAGGCGGGGCTCGGGGTGGATCGTGCCCGGTTCACCGAACTGATGCGCCAGCAGAAGGAACGGGCCCGCGCCGACGCGAAGGCCAAGAAGGGCGGGGCCACCAGCCTCGAGGCCTACAAGGAGATTCGAGAGGGCCACGAAACCCCCTTCGTCGGATACCGGGAACTCGAACACGAGACGAAGGTGATCGGCATCGTCTCCGACGGCCGGGTGGTCACCTCCGCCGGCGACGGGCAGGTCGTCGAACTGGTGCTGGCCGAAACCCCCTTCTACGCCGAATCCGGTGGTCAGGACTCCGATGCGGGACGGATCACCGGCGACGGCTGGTCCGCCGAGGTGCTCGACGTCCAGCGTCCGGTTCCGGGCCTGGTCGTGCACCGGGTGCAGCTGCTAGGCGAGCTCGGCGAGGGGGCGGTGGCGCACGCCGCCGTGGACCCTGCGGCCAGGCACGCCGCATCGCAGGCCCACACCGCCACCCACATCGTTCACGCCGCGCTGCGGGAGCTGGTGGGCCAGACCGCCACCCAGGCCGGTTCCTACAACAAACCGGGCTACCTGCGTTTCGACTACTCGGCGACCCACGGCATGAGCGAGGCCCTGAGACTGGAGGTCGAGCAACGCGCCAACCAGGCGATCCGGGATTCCTTCGACGTGACCGCCAGCCAGATGAAACTGGAGGACGCCAGGGCCATGGGGGCAGTGGCCATGTTCGGCGAGAAATACCCGTCGATCGTGCGCGTGGTGGAGCTCGCGGGCCCTTGGTCCAGGGAACTGTGCGGCGGCACCCACGTCGCCAACACCGCCCAGATCGGGGTGCTGAACCTGCTCAGCGAATCCTCCATCGGATCCGGGGTGCGCCGCGTGGAGGCCCTCGTCGCTCAGGACGCGTTCGAACGTTTCGCCGCCGAACGGGCCCTCGTCGCCACCCTCACCGACAGCCTCCGAGTGCAGCCGGAGCAGCTCGCGGAACGGGTGGAGAAACTGCTCGGCCAGTTGAAGTCGGCGGAGAAACAGATCGCCGCGCTCCAGGCGGAGAAGCTGCTGGCCCGCTCCGGCGAACTCGCCGCAGCGGCGCGCCCGGTCGGCAACGTCAGGCTGGTGGCCGAGTCCCTGCCCGGCATCGCCGGCGGCGACCTGCGTACCCTCGCCCTCGACATCCGGGAACGGCTGGGAACGGAACCCGCGGTCGTGGCGCTGTTCGGCGGCGGGGACGGGAAGGCGGCCGGTGTGGTGGCCACCAACGCGGCGGCCCGCGAACTGGGCATCCGTGCCGGCCAGCTGATCTCCGCGGCCTGCCGCGCCATGGGCGGCAAGGGGGGCGGCAAGGACGATCTCGCCCAGGGCGGTGGTTCCGATCCGGCGGCGGCCCCGCAGGCGATCTCCGCAGTCGAGGCGATGTTGACTGATCGTGGCTGAGCTGGGACGCCTCGGGATCGACTGGGGCAAGGCGAGGATAGGCGTCGCGGCCAGCAATCCGCGCACCTCGTTCGCCTACCCCGTCGAAACGGTTCGCGCGAACGGTTCGGAAATGAAACGGCTCAGGGAACTGATCGAGGAGTACGAACCCGAGGTGGTCTACGTCGGGTTGCCCCTGACCTTGTCGGGGGAGCGTTCCTTCGCGGCATTGTTCGTGGTCGAGAGGGCTTCCCTGCTCGCAGCGGCGGTACCGGGAGTTCCGATCAGGCTGGTCGACGAGCGGATGAGCACGGCAGGGGCGTCACGTAATCTTGGGGGAGCGGGCCGCAACTCCCGGCAGCAACGGCGGATCATAGATCAGGCCGCTGCCGTGGAGATCCTGCAGCGCGCACTGGACCTGGAAACGGCCTCCGGTCGGCTGGCCGGGGAACCACTGGAACAGGAGGATCTGTGAGTCCCACTTTCGTCGACAACGACGGTCAACCGGACTGGCGCAAAATCGGGTATCACGCCCGCAGCGCGTTCGCGGTTCTGCTGTCGGCCGTGGTGTTGTTCGGAGGCGGCTGGTTCGTCGTCCACAAGGCCCACGAGGCCTGGGTCTCCTGGCGGACCGAGAGCGACTACATCGGTGATGGCAAGGACGAGGTGGTCGTGGTGATCCCGAAGGACGCCACCGTCACGCAGATCGGCGACGTGCTCGTGGAAAGCGGCGTCATCAAATCCACCCGCACCTTCCGCTCGGTGGTCGGGCGCCAGACGGGATCGGACTCCAAGCTCCAGGCGGGGCGTTTCCGGCTGCGCAGCGAGATTCCGGCCGAAACCGCTCTGAAGATGCTGCTTGACCCGGCCAACAGGGTGGCCCTGAAGGTGACTCTCCCCGAGGGACGGGTCCAGGCGCAGCAGTGGGAGATCCTGGCCAAGGAACTGGGGCTCACCGAGGAGCAGCTGACCGAGGCGTCGAAGTCCAGCGAACTGAAGCTGCCCGACTGGGCAGGTGGTGACGGAAAACTGGAGGGATTCCTCTTCCCGGAAACCTACGAGGTGGCCGAGCCGGTGACCGCGCTCGGAGTCCTGAAACAGCAGGTGGAGCAGTTCAGCAAGGTGACGGGCGCCATCAGTCTGGAGGCCCGCGCCAAGGACATCGGCAGAAGCCCGTACGAGGTCCTGATCGTCGCATCCATCGTGGAGAAGGAGGCGGCACGCGCGGAGGACAGACCCAGGATTGCGCAGGTGGCCTACAACCGGTTGGCGAAGAACATGCCCCTGCAGTTCGACTCCACGGTGCACTACGCGATCGGGGAGTTCAACCGCGTCACGACGACCCCGGAGAACCGGGCCACGGATTCGCCCTACAACACCTACAAGGTCAAGGGCCTGCCCCCAACACCGATATCGAACCCGGGACAGGCCGCCATCGAGTCCGCCCTGGCGCCGAGCGGCGAGGAATCCCTGTTCTTCACCACCGTCGACCTGGACACCGGCGAGACCAGGTACTCGAATGACGAGGCAGGTCACGCGGAGAACGTGAAACTGTTCCAGCAGTGGTGCCAGTCACATCAGGGGCGTTGCGTCTGATGCGCTGTGCCGTCATCGGGGATCCGGTTGAGCATTCGTTGTCCCCGGCGATCCATCGCGCGGGCTACCGGACCAATGGCCTCGACTGGAGCTATGAGGCGATTCGGGTCGCTCCCGGAACGCTGCCGGAGTTCGTCGCATCCCTGACGGATCCCGGATGGGTCGGGCTGAGCGTCACGGCACCCCACAAGAAGGACCTGCTCGGGCTGGGCGAACCGGACTCGATCTCCCTCATGGTCCAAGGGGGCAACACGATTCTCCTGGGCGACGAACCCCGTGTGTACAACACCGACGTGCCGGGGTTCATCAAGGCTTGGCGGAATCGTGGTCTGGAGGGCATTTCCACGGCGGTCATCGTCGGCAACGGCGCCACCGCGCGTTCCCTGCTGGTCGCGTTGTCGGGTCTGTCGGTTCGGGAAGTCACGGTGCTGGCCCGTGTGCCATCCCGGGCCGCGGCGCTGTGTGAGCTGGGAATCGCCCTCGGGATCGACATCACCGCGCAGCCGATGGACGCCTCGTTCCGCGACGTCGATCTGCTGGCCAGCACCGTTCCGACCTCCGCGACAAAGAAGTGGGCCGGTGTCTGGGCCGAACGGGCCGAGGTGCTGTTCGACGCCGTCTACGATCCCTGGCCCACACCCCTGGCCAGTGCTGCCGACCCCGATCAGCCGGTGATCACGGGGCTGGAGCTGCTTGCCGGGCAGGCCGTGGACCAGTTCCGGCTCCTGACGGGATGCGAGCTGGGCTTCCAGGAAGCTCTGTCCGCCGCCACGGCCGAACTCGAAGCCCGTCGGCGCAGCTGACACAATTGCCCCCATGCTGCGTTACCTCACGGCCGGGGAATCACACGGCCAGGCCCTGATAGCGACGATGGAGGGCATCCCGGCCCATGTTCGCGTGGGAGAACCCGAGATCTCAGCCGCCCTGGCCAGGAGGCGGCTCGGGGCCGGGCGCGGGGCACGCATGAAATTCGAGGCGGACGCGGTGACCCTGCTGGGCGGATTCCGGCACGGTGAAACCCTCGGCTCACCGGTCGCCGTCATGATCGGGAACACGGAATGGCCCAAGTGGGAGACCGTCATGGCGCCCGGTGAGGTGGATGCCGAACGGCTCGCCATCCAGGCCCGAAACACCCCTCTCACCCGACCCAGACCCGGCCACGCCGACCTGGCCGGGATGCAGAAATACGTCTTCCCCGAGGCACGGCCCATCCTGGAACGCGCCTCGGCCCGTGAAACCGCGGCGCGGGTGGCGCTTGGCGCGGTGGCCGCGGCCTTCCTCGACCAGGCGCTGGAGGTCAGCATCGTCAGCCATGTCGTCGAACTCGGCGGGGTTCGCGCGAGACGCACCGATCTGCCCGGGGCCGCGGACCTCGCGGCCATCGACGCCGACCCCACCCGCTGCTTCGACACGGATGCGGCGGTGGCCATGGCTGCGGAGGTGGAGGAGTGCCGCAAGGCGGGAGACACCCTCGGCGGGGTGGTCGAGGTGGTCGTGTGGGGTCTGCCCCCCGGTCTCGGTTCCCACATCCAGGGGGATCGCCGCCTCGATTCCCGGCTCGCCGGGGCCCTGATGGGCATCCAGGCCATCAAGGGGGTGGAGTTCGGTGACGGTTTCGAGCTGGCCAGGCGCCGCGGCTCGGCAGCACACGACGAGATCCTCCCCACCGGCGAAGGAATCGCACGAGCCACCCACAACGCAGGAGGTGTGGAGGGCGGCATGTCCACCGGCGAGGTGCTCCGGGTGCGTGCCGCGATGAAACCGATAGCCACCGTCCCCCGGGCGCTGCGCACCGTGGACGTCTCGACGGGGCAACCCGCGGTGGCCCATCACCAGCGCTCCGACGTGTGTGCGGTACCGGCGGCCGGGGTGGTGGCCGAGGCCGTCACCGCACTGGTGCTGGCGGAACTGGCCCTCGAGAAGTTCGGCGGCGACTCCGTCGCGGAGACCCGCCGCAACCGGGATGCCTACCTCGCCGATGTCGCTGCCCGCGGCCTGGGGGTGCGGCGGTGAGCATCGTGCTCGTCGGCGCCCCCGGAGCGGGAAAGAGCACGGTCGGGGCGGAACTCGCAGGCCTGCTCGGGAAGTCCTTCGTCGACGTGGATGCCCGGATCGAGGAGGTGGTGGGCAAACCCGTCGCCGAGATCTTCGCGGATGACGGTGAGGCCCGTTTCCGTGCCCTGGAGGAATCGGCCACCCTCGAGCTGCTGGAGACCGGGGAGGTCGTGAGCCTGGGTGGGGGAGCGGTCATGAACCCCCGGATCCGCGATGCCCTGGCGGGGCACGACGTCATCTGGCTGGAGGTTTCCATCCAGCAGGCCGCCCGCCGCATCGGGCTCAACACCGCGCGGCCGCTGTCGCTCGGCAACATCCGGGGAAGGCTGATAGAGCTGCTCCGGGAACGCACCCCCGTCTACGAGGCGGTTTCAACCACCCGCGTCAACACCGACCGGCGTGACCCCGAGGAGATCGCCGCGGAACTCGCCGAGACCAGGAGACAGCCGTGATCGTGCCGGTGAACAGCCGCGTCGCCCCCTACCAGGTGCACATCGCCCCCGGCGCGCTGGAACGACTCGGTGAATCGCTCGGCGATGCCGCTCGGGTGGCGGTGATCGTTCCCGAGCCCCTGAAGGTCCTCGCTGAACGGGTCCGGAGACGCTGCCCGGACCGACGGGTGACCACGATCACCGTTCCCGACGCCGAGGCCGCCAAAACCCCCGCGGTGCTGGCGAGGTGCTGGGACGAGCTGGCCGCGGCCGGGTTCACGCGCAGTGACCTGGTGGTCGGGTTGGGTGGTGGCACCGCCACCGACCTCGCGGGTTTCGTTGCCGCCAGCTGGCTTCGTGGGGTTGGTTTCATCAGCGTCCCGACCACCGTGCTCGGCATGGTCGATGCGGCCGTCGGGGGGAAGACCGGCATCAACCTGGCGGCGGGAAAGAACCTGGTCGGCGCCTTCCACGAGCCACGGACCGTGATCTGCGACCTCGACCTGCTGCGGGAACTACCCGGCGCGGAGGTGGCATCCGGGCTGGCGGAGGTGGTCAAGTGCGGTTTCATCTCGGATGCCGAGATCCTGCGGCTGGTGGATTCCGATCTTCGTGGCGCCCTGGACGTCACCACGGAGACCTTCGCGGAACTCGTGGGCCGTGCCGTCGCGGTGAAGGCCGGGGTGGTGGCCACGGACCTGACCGAACGCACCTCCCGCGGGGGGATCGTCGGCAGGGAGGCCCTGAACTACGGGCACACGATGGGGCATGCCATCGAGGCGCAAGAGAGGTTCCGGTTGCGCCACGGCCAGGCCATTTCCATCGGCATGGTCTGGATCGCGGAGGTCAGCCGGCGGTTGCTGGGGCTGGATGCCGCCCTGGCCGCTGATCATTCCCGGCTGCTCGGCGCGCTCGGCCTGCCCGTCACCCACGACCCGGAAGCCTGGCCCGGGCTTCGTCGTCTCATGAGCCTGGACAAGAAGTCCCGCGGCGACGACCTGCGCCTGGTGGGACTCGCCGCCCAGGGGCGGCCGGTGATCCTGGAAAACCCGGATGAGAGCGAACTCGCCGAGTCCTATGCCGTGGTTTCCGGGCGGGGGTAGGGCTCGGGTAAGATTCCGCGACGGCCCGTGCAAACAGAGTCGGAAAGGCGACAGGCGTGGTATCCACCAATGATCTCAAGAACGGAATGGTGCTCGACCTGAACGGTGAGCTGTGGCAGGTGCAGTGGTTCCAGCACCACAAGCCGGGCAAGGGCAACACCGTCGTGCGATCGAAACTGAAGCACGTGCTCTCGGGCAAGATCATCGACAAGACCTTCAACTCCGACACGAAGGTGGACACCGCAACCATCGACCGCCGGGACATGCAGTACCTCTATCTCGACGGTGAGGACTACGTGTTCATGGACAACACCACCTACGACCAGGTCCACATCTCCGCCGATGTGGTGGGTGAGGCCCGCTTCTACCTGCTCGACAACCAGTCCGCTACCGTGGCCATGCACGAGGGTATTCCCCTTTTCATCGAACTGCCCGCCAGCGTGGAACTCGAGATCACCTACACCGAACCCGGCCTGCAGGGGGATCGGTCCACCGGAGGCACCAAACCCGCCACCCTGGAAACCGGCAAGGAGATCCAGGTTCCCCTGTTCATCACCACGGGCGAGAAGATCAAGGTCGACACCCGCGACGGGTCCTACATCTCCCGGGTGAATGGCTGAGACAGTCCGCTACGGCACCCAGACGAAGGCTCGGCGAGTCGCTCTCGACATCCTTTACGCCGCCGAGCTGCGAGGCCGGGGCATCGTCGAGACGTTCATCGAGGCCAGGGACCTGACCGCGATCACCGTGCGTGAACTGACCACGAGGATCGTTCACGGCGTGGCCGAACACCAGGATGAGATCGATGCGCGCATCTCGGCCGCTCTCGACAAATCCTGGACCCTGGAACGCATGCCCGCCGTCGACCGCAACCTGGCGAGGATCGCGGTCTTCGAGATGGATCACACCGACACCCCCGGGCCCGTCATCATCGCCGAGGCGGTGCGGCTGGCGCAGGAACTGTCCACCGACGGTTCACCCGGCTTCCTCAACGGCCTGCTCAGCAAGGCCCTGTCAATCAAAGAAACAAACTCCTGACCCCTGATTTGGAGCGATCATGAATTCCCTTCCCGCGCTGCTGGTTCTAGAGGATGGGCGTTCATTCCTTGGAAGATCCTTCGGCGCGGAGGGGGAGACCTTCGGGGAGTTGGTCTTCTCCACCGGGATGTCCGGCTACCAGGAAACCCTGACCGATCCCTCCTACCGGGGCCAGGTGGTGCTGGCCACCGCCCCGCACATCGGGAACACGGGCTGGAACGACGAGGACGACGAATCGGCCCGGATCCAGGTTGCGGGTTACGTGGTGCGCGACCCGGCACCCCGGCCGTCGAACTGGCGCAGCCGCAGAAGCCTCGACGCGGAGCTCGCGAACCAGGGAATCGTCGGGATCCGTGACATCGACACCCGGGCCCTGACCCGGCACATCCGCTCTCTGGGGGCGATGCGGGTCGGGATCTCGACCCGCGAACTGAACCCGGACAGGCTGCGCGCCAAGGTACTGGAGCAGCCCGTGATGGCGGGCGCCGACCTGTGCGGTGAGGTTTCCACACCCGAGGCCAGGATCGTTCCCGCGGTGGGGGAGCGGCGTTTCACCGTGGCGGCCGTGGACCTCGGTATCAAGAGCATGACACCTGCGCAGATGGCGGCCCGCGGCATGGAGGTGCACATCCTGCCCGCGTTGACGAGCTTCGAGGAGATCTCCGCTCTGGAACCCGACGGGGTTTTCTTCTCCAACGGTCCCGGCGACCCGGCCACGGCCGACGGCCCGGTGGCCGTGCTGAGGCAGGTGCTCGCCGCGGGCATCCCGTACTTCGGGATCTGCTTCGGCAACCAGCTGTTCGGGCGCGCCCTCGGGTTCGGCACCTACAAGCTGAAGTTCGGTCACCGGGGCATCAACCAGCCGGTGTTGGACCGCACCACCGGGAAGGTCGAGATCACCTCGCAGAACCACGGGTTCGCCGTCGATGCCCCCCTGGACCGGGTGGTGGACACCGAGTTCGGGCAGGCCAGTGTCTCCCACACGGGCCTCAACGACGACGTCGTCGAGGGTCTCGAACTGCACCGGGACGGGAAACTGGTTGCATTCTCCGTCCAGTACCACCCGGAGGCCGCGGCAGGGCCGCACGACGCCAACCACCTCTTCGACCGCTTCGCCGACCTCATGAGGAGCAGGGATGCGCGCTGAGCGGCACGAGAACCGGATCCTCACCCCCACCGAGTCACCTCAGGAGAGCCATGCCCCGTCGAACTGACATCTCTTCGATTCTCGTCATCGGCTCCGGCCCCATCATCATCGGCCAGGCCTGCGAGTTCGACTATTCCGGCACCCAGGCCTGCCGGGTGTTGAAGGCCGAGGGATTCCGGGTGGTTCTGGTCAACTCGAACCCGGCCACGATCATGACCGATCCCGACTTCGCGGACGCCACCTACATAGAACCGATCACCCCGGAGTTCGTGGAACGCGTCATCGCCCAGGAACGCCCCGACGCCCTCCTGGCGACCCTGGGCGGCCAGACCGCGCTCAACACCGCCGTCGCACTGCACGAGAACGGTGTTCTTGAGAAGTACGGCTGCGAACTGATCGGCGCCTCCTTCGAGGCGATTCAGCGTGGCGAGGACAGGGAACAGTTCAAGGCCATCGTCGAATCCCTGACCGACATTCCCGGGGGCGCCCCCGAGGTGGCCCGTTCCCGGATCTGCCACAGCCTGGAAGAGGTGATGGCCGCGGCCGACGAGCTCGGCTATCCGGTGGTGGTGCGTCCCTCCTTCACCATGGGAGGAGTCGGTTCCGGGTTCGCCCACGACCCGGAGGAGCTGCGGCAGATCGCAGGAACCGGCCTGGCCGCCAGCCCCGTCACCGAGGTGCTGATCGAGGAATCGATCCTCGGTTGGAAGGAGTACGAGCTGGAGGTCATGCGGGACAAGGCCGACAACGTCGTGATCATCTGCTCCATCGAGAACTTCGACCCGATGGGTGTCCACACCGGTGACTCCGTGACGGTGGCCCCGGCCATGACCCTGACGGATCGCGAGTACCAGCGGATGCGTGACGTCGGGATCGCGATCATCCGCGCGGTCGGGGTGGACACGGGTGGCTGCAACATCCAGTTCGCCATCAACCCGAGCAACGGCCGCATGATCGTGATCGAGATGAATCCCCGCGTCTCGCGGAGTTCCGCGCTCGCATCCAAGGCCACCGGTTTCCCGATCGCGAAGATCGCCGCCAAGGTCGCGGTCGGATACACCCTCGACGAGATCCCCAACGACATCACCCGGGTCACCCCCGCGTCCTTCGAACCCGCGCTCGACTACGTGGTGGTCAAGGTTCCCCGGTTCGCCTTCGAGAAGTTCCCGGTGGCGGACTCCACCCTCACCACCCACATGAAATCGGTCGGGGAGGTGATGTCCATCGGCCGCAACTTCACCGAGGCCCTGGGCAAGGCCATGCGTTCCACCGAGACCGGTACCGGGTTCTGGCTCGGGCAGGATGACCGGGACCTGGAAACCCTGCTGACCGAGCTGAAACGCCCGCACGACGGGCGGGTGTTGAAACTGATGAATGCCCTCGACGCTGGTGCAACGGTGGAGCAGCTCCACGAGGCCACCCGGATCGATCCCTGGTTCCTCGACCAGATCGCCCTGATCCAGCAGGTCGGCGTCGAGGTGCGGGAAGCCGACCACCTGTCCCCGGAGCTGCTGCGCCACGCGAAACGCCACGGCCTGTCTGATGTCCAGATCGGACGGCTCAGGGGACTCGACGAGAGCGTCATCCGGCAGCTCAGGTGGGCCCTGGACATCCGTCCGGTCTACAAGGCCGTCGACACCTGCGCCGCCGAGTTCGAGGCCCTCACCCCGTATCTGTACTCCACCTACGAGGAGGAGTCGGAGGTGCCGACCCGCACCAAACAGGCCGTCCTGATCCTGGGTTCCGGGCCCAATCGGATCGGCCAGGGAATCGAATTCGACTATTCCTGCGTGCACGCGACCATGGCGCTGCGCGACGCCGGGTACGAGGCGATCATGGTCAACTGCAACCCGGAGACCGTCTCCACCGACTACGACACCTCGGACCGGCTCTACTTCGAACCGCTCACCGCCGAGGATGTCCTGGAGGTTTACCACGCCGAAACCCTGGCCGGTCCCGTGGCGGGTGTCATCTGTCAGCTCGGCGGCCAGACCCCTTTGAAACTCGCACAGACCCTGAAGAACGCCGGGGTGCCGATCGTCGGCACCTCACCGGAGGCCATCAACCTCGCCGAGGACCGGGGCGCCTTCGGGAGCGTGCTGGCGAACGCCGGGTTGCCCGCCCCGAAACACGGAATGGCCGCATCGGCGGCGCAGGCCAAACAGGTCGCCTCGGAGATCGGGTATCCGGTGCTGGTGCGGCCCAGTTTTGTGCTGGGCGGGCGCGGAATGGAGATCGTCTACGACGACGCCGCCCTGGACCGCTACATCGCCGGGGCGACGGAGGTCAGCGACGGTGCCCCCGTGCTGGTGGACCGGTTCCTCGACGACGCCGTCGAAATCGACGTGGATGCCCTGTACGACGGTGAGGAACTGTACCTGGGCGGGGTGATGGAACACATCGAGGAGGCCGGGATCCACTCCGGGGATTCCGCCTGTTCGCTGCCGCCGATCACGCTGGGCGACGAGATGATCGAACGCATCCGGAACTCCACACGCCTGATCGCCGAGGGAGTGGGGGTGCGAGGCCTGCTGAACATCCAGTACGCCCTCCAATCGGACATTCTCTACGTGCTGGAAGCGAACCCGCGGGCCTCCCGGACGGTTCCCTTCGTCTCCAAGGCCACCAGCACCCCGCTGGCGAAGGCCGCGGCACGGATCATGCTGGGGGCCTCGATCCGGGATCTTCGCGGCGAGGGCATGCTGAGGCCCACCGGGGACGGCACCGACATGCGTCCTGGTTCTCCCGTGGCCGTCAAGGAGGCCGTGATGCCGTTCAACCGGTTCCGCACCGCCTCGGGGGCGTTCGTGGACACCCTCCTCGGCCCCGAGATGCGTTCCACGGGTGAGGTGATGGGCCTCGACCTCAGTTTCGGCACCGCCTACGCGAAAACCCAGAGCGCTGGCGGGTTCCCGGTTCCCAGCGAGGGAACCGTGTTCGTCTCCATCGCGAACCGGGACAAACGCCACGCCATCTGGCCGATCAAACGCCTGGCGGACCTGGGGTTCCGGATCCTCGCGACCTCCGGGACCGCCTCGGTGCTGCGCCGCAACGGCGTCGCCGTGCAGGAGGTGATGAAACTCAGCCAGCGCGTGGAGGGGGACGCCACCCCCTCCATCGTCGACCTGATCAAGGACGGCGGGATCGACCTGATCTTCAACACCCCGCAGGGCGCCAGCGCCGACACGAACCCGCGGAAGGACGGCTACCTGATTCGTGCGGCCTCGATCCTGGCCGACGTCCCCTGCATCACCACGGTCCCGACGATGGCGGCGATCGTGCAGAGCATCGAATCGAAACGGGCCGGACATCTCGAGGTCCGTTCCCTCCAGGACTGGGCGGCCCGGTCGTGACGAGCCTGTTCACCCGTGCCGAGCTGGCCGCCTACCAGAAGCTGCTGCGACCGATCCTGTTCCGCTGGGCCGGGGGCGATCCGGAGGCGATCCACGAGGCCATGATCTCCTGGCTCGGCCACGTGCCCGCCACCCGCTCCGCCCAGGTGGCCAACCCCGTGACCGTCGCTGGAATCGAGTTCCCGAACCGGGTCGGGGTGGCCGCGGGACTGGACAAGGACGGGGTGGCCGCCGCGGCCTGGGCGCGATTCGGTTTCGGTCACGCGGAACTGGGAACCGTCACGGGACAGGCACAGCCCGGCAACCCCAGGCCTCGGATGTTCAGGGCCAGGGCCTCGCAGGGCGTCATCAACCGGATGGGGTTCAACAATCGCGGTGCCGATGCCCTGGCGGACCGGCTCCTGAAGCTCGGGGTGCAGCGCGGCAACCGCAGACTCGGCATCCCACTCGGCGTCTCGATCGGCAAGACCAAGGCCATCGCGCTGGTGGACGCCGCCTCGGACTATCTGGCCTCCCTGGATGCGCTGCGGGACCACGCCGACTACTTCGCCGTGAACGTCTCCAGCCCGAACACCCCCGGGTTGCGTTCCCTCCAGGCCGCGAAGGAACTGGAACAGCTACTCGGCTGCATCGTCGAATCGGCGTCACAGGGAACGGATCCCGTTCCGGTTTTCGTGAAACTCGCCCCCGACCTGGAACCCGGCCGGTTGACCGAGACCCTCGCCGTGATCAACGACTGCGGCGCGGCGGGAATCATAGCCACCAACACCACCCTGAGCAGGGATGGCCTGGCCGCGGAGGACAGACACCTCGCCGGCGAGGAGGGGGGACTCAGCGGAGCCCCCTTGACCAGCAAGGCCCTGGCGTTCGTCGAACGGGTGGTTTCCGCCACCGACCTTCCCGTGATCGGGGTCGGGGGCATCATGTCGCCGCGCGACGGGATGCGGATGTTCGAGGCCGGGGCCGTACTGCTCCAGATCTACACGGGATTCATCTATGCCGGCCCCGCCCTGGTGCGGGGTCTCAACGACCTCCTGAGGTGCGCATGAGCTACACGAGAAGACTCTCAGAGACAGTCAGGCGACGCGGGAACCTCTGCGTCGGCATCGACCCGATGCCATCGGTGCTGGCCGCCTGGGGATTGCCGACGGATGTGAAAGGGCTCGAGGCCTGCGCCCGGGGAATCGTGGAGGAACTGGGGGAGCGGATCGCGGTGTTCAAACCGCAGTCGGCCTTCTTCGAGGCCTTCGGCTCCCGAGGGGTCGCGGTGCTGGAACGGGTGCTGGCGGACATCCGCGAGACCGGTGCCATCAGCCTGCTGGACATCAAACGGGGCGACATCGGCTCCTCCATGACCGGTTACGCGACCGCCTACCTGGGGGAAGGCTCACCACTGGCGGCGGACGCCGTCACACTCAGCCCCTACCTCGGGGTGGGGGCGTTGCTTCCGGCAATCGACCTGGCCGTCGCGCAGGGCAGGGGGGTTTACGTGCTGGCGCGCACCTCCAATCCGGAGGGAACGAGGATCCAGCATCACGCGGCCCAGGTGGTGATCGACGAGATCACCGAACTCAACCCGGGCCGGGACCACGCGATCGGGCTGGTGGTGGGCGCCACCCACAGTGACCTGGGCTGCGACCTCTCCGGTTTCAACGCCTCGATCCTGGCGCCCGGCATCGGCGCCCAGGGCGGCACCGTCGAGGGTTTGGCGGCAACTTTCGGACCGGCTCTGGAACACGTGCTGCCGACCGCCAGCCGTGAGGTGATCGGCGGTGGCCGTGACGAACTCCACACCCGGGCCACGAGGCTGCTGGAGAAGGTGTCGTTGATGAAACCGTGACCTTCTCCGGGCCATCGATTTTTCAGTTCTTCAAGTATCGGGAACACAAGAAGGGTAGATTTGTCAAGCAGGGGCATGAGCCCCCGCTAGGCCGGTCACTTATCCACGAAGGAGGACCGATGGCCATTCCGCAACTGAGCACTGAACAGCTCGAATCAGCACGTGCCGCAGCGACGGAGGCGAGGCGCGCCCGGGCGCAGCTCAAGGATCAGGTCAAGTCTGGTGCCCTCACGTTTCCCCAGGCTCTTGACCGGGCGACGGGGGACGAGGTCCTTTCCCGTGTGAAAGTGGTGGATCTGCTGCGCGCCCTACCCCGCGTCGGGATGACGCGGTCCCAGGAGATCATGGAAAGCCTCGACATCGCCCCGAACCGTCGTATCCGCGGTCTGGGGCGACATCAGATCGACCGGTTGAAGGAGCTCTTCTCCTAGCCGGCCCCAGGGGCTCTGTGGAGTTCACGTCAGGAGGGG
This sequence comes from Arachnia sp., assembly GCF_057238465.1. Lineage (NCBI taxonomy): Bacteria > Bacillati > Actinomycetota > Actinomycetes > Propionibacteriales > Propionibacteriaceae > Arachnia > Arachnia sp. The sequence goes on along the minus strand of NZ_DBHHFZ010000002.1, from coordinate 179,067 downwards.
GTGGCGTGGTGAGGTACCGACATGACGGTCCTCGCTGCGCCATCTTCCTTTTGCGTAGCCTCTAGGATCGTCGGGTGCGTTCACCCAGACAACCCTCGGTTTGGATCATCTCCGGTCCCAGTGGCGTCGGCAAGGGCACCGTGTGTGCGAAGCTGCGCGAACTACGCCCCGGCATCCACATTCCCGTTTCCCTCACCACCCGGCAGCCACGGCCGGGGGAGATCGACGGAATCAGTTACCACTTCGTGTCCGAGAACAGATTCCGGGAGATGGCGGCTTCCGGTGAGCTGCTGGAACACGCGGTGGTTCACGGCAGACACAGCTACGGCACACCCCGCAGAGACGTCTGCGATGCGATCGCCTCGGGCAGGGACGTGCTCCTGGAGATCGACATCCAGGGTGCGCGGCAGGTGAAGCAGAACCTCCCGGAAGCGAAGCTCGTGTTCATCGCGCCACCCTCGTGGGAGGAACTCGTCAGGCGTCTCGAGGGCCGGGGCACCGAGGACGCCTCCCAGGTGGAACGCAGGCTCACGACGGCCCGGGTGGAACTGGAGGCCCGGGAGGAAGCGGATTTCGTGGTCGTGAATGATCGGATCGAGAACACCGCCCAGGCTTTGATAGTCTTGATGGGCTTGTGACCGCAAGCCATCACTCGACTCTGCAGAGGTAGATCTTGAGCACCAATCCTGAAGGCATCACCAACCCCCCGATCGACGATCTGCTGGAGAAGGTGGATTCAAAGTACCGGCTGGTGATCTTTGCAGCCAAACGGGCAAGGCAGATCAACGCCTACTACTCCCAGCTCGGTGAGGGACTTCTGGAGAACGTCGGTCCTCTGGTCAGCGTCGCGCCCCAGGAGAAACCGCTCTCCGTCGCCCTGCGCGAACTGCAGGACGACCTGCTCCAGTACACCCAGATCGACCCGGAGGCCGAGGCCGCCGAACGCGCCGCCGCCGAGGCCGACCCGGCCTTCACCTTCGTGGACCCGTTCGCAGAGCTCGAAGCCAATTCCCCCTCCTGATCCTCACAACACACCCCGGGAAGGAGCTCAGCATTGAGCCGCCTGTTCACGTCCGAGTCGGTAACCGAAGGGCATCCCGACAAGATCGCCGATTCCATTTCCGATGCCGTCCTGGACGCTCTCCTCGCGGAGGACTCGGCTGCCCGGGTGGCGGTCGAAACCCTGATCACGACCGGCCTGGTGGTGGTCGCCGGTGAGGTTTCCACCACCGCGTGGGCGGATGTGGCCACCATGGTTCGGCAACGCATCCTGGAGATCGGCTACAACAGTTCCCGGGTCGGTTTCGACGGGGCGTCGTGCGGGGTTACGGTGGCCATCGGCTCCCAGTCACCCGACATCGCCGGTGGTGTGAACGATTCCCTGGAGGTCCGCAACCACGAGGACGGGGACGCTGCCAGCCGTCAGGGGGCCGGTGACCAGGGGCTGATGTTCGGCTACGCCTGCGACGAGACCGAGCAGCTGATGCCCCTGCCCATCCACCTGGCCCACAGGCTCGCGGCCCGCCTGACCGATGTCCGCAAGCAGGGGGTGCTCGACTATCTGCGTCCCGACGGGAAAACCCAGGTCACGGTCCGCTACGAGGGCGGCAAACCCGTCGGAATCGACACCGTCGTGGTTTCCACGCAACACGAAGAGGGGGTCTCCCTGACGGATGTGATGACCCCGGAGATCACCCGCGAGGTCATCCTTCCCGTGCTGGGGGAGCACGGATACGACGGGGCCACGCCCCGGATCTTCGTGAACCCCTCGGGGAAGTTCGTCATCGGCGGCCCGATGGGTGACGCGGGAGTCACGGGACGCAAGATCATCGTCGACACCTACGGGGGCATGGCCCGGCACGGCGGAGGCGCGTTCTCCGGCAAGGACCCCTCCAAGGTGGACCGCTCCGCCGCCTACGCCACCCGATGGGTGGCCAAGAACGTGGTGGCCTCCGGGCTGGCCGAGCGCTGCGAGGTCCAGGTCGCCTACGCCATCGGCCGGGCCCACCCGGTCGGTTTCCACCTGAACACCTTCGGAACCGGGAAAGTACCCAACGAGCAGATCGTGGAAGCGGTGAACACCACCTTCGACCTGCGGCCCGCCAGCATCATCGCCGACCTCGACCTGCTGCGCCCCATCTACCGGCAGTTCTCCACCCTCGGGCATTTCGGACGCACCGAGGCGGACGCCACGTGGGAGCGCACCGACCGCGCGGAGGCGCTGGCGAGGGCGGTTAAGGGCTGAGCGTGTCGGCCACGCTGTTCGAGGTTCCGGCCGCCGAACAGGTCGCCAAGGTGGCGGTCGATGTCCCGCTCGCGCATCTGGATCGTCTCTTCGACTACCGCATCCCCGGGAAACTCCTCGAGGAAGCCCGCCCGGGGGTTCGGGTCACCGTGCCCTTCGCCGGGCAGGTGGTGGATGGCTGGCTGGTTTCCGTCGGTGACCCGGAGACCGACGGGAAACTGGCCGATCTGCGTTCGGTGATCTCCCCGGAACGGATCCTGACCCCGGGGCTCTTTGAGCTGATCCGGGCGGTCGCCGACCACTATGCGGGCACCTGGTGGGATGTGGCGCGCCTGGCGATCCCGCCCCGCCACTCGAAAATCGAGAAGCAGGAACAACGTGCCTGGCCGGTTCCCGGGCCCGGGGGAACGGCGGAGATCCTGCCGGGTTTCCCGGGAGGTTCCGAACTGCTCACAGCACTGGCGGAAGGTGGCGCTCCGCGTGCCTTCTGGCAGGTTCCGTGCGTCGCCGGCCCGCCGGGGGATCTCACCGGAGGGGTGCTGGAGGCCGTTTCGGCAACCCTGGCCTCGGGACGCGGGGCGCTGGTCCTGTTCCCGACGATCCGGGGCATGGAGGCCGGCGCCGCCCGGCTGGAGCGGCTTCTGGGGCAGGGTTGTGTGGCGCGGCTCAGCTGGGAACTCAGCAGGGGGCTGCGTTACGAGAACTACCTGGCGTGTTCGCGCGGCCGGGCCAGGGTCGTGGTGGGAACCCAGTCGGCGGTTTTCGCCCCCCTGTCCGACCCTGGCCTGATAGTGGTGGTTGACGACGGCAACGAGGGGCACTGCTTCGAACGGTTCCCCCGCCCGCATGTGCGTTCGGTGGCGATGATCCGGGCCGTTCAGGAAGGCTGCGCGCTGCTTCTGGCCTCACATGCCCGCTCCTGCGAGGCGCAGGGGCTGATCGAGCGTCAATGGCTCCGGGAACTGGCCCTGCCGCCGCGGGAGATGCGCCGCATCGGCCCGGCGCTCCGGTCGGTGCCCGGAACCCAGGCGAGCAATCCCGGTGGGACCCGGATGCGGCTTCCCCGCCAGGCCTTCGAACACCTGCGGATCCGGCTGGCCTCCGGGCCGGTGCTGGTCTCAGTGGCCCGGGCCGGGCATTCCTCGGGTCTTCGCTGCCAGCGTTGCCGGGGGAGGGCGACCTGCCCCAGGTGCGGTGGTCCGTTGATCCGGCCGTCGCGGGACCGGCTGCTCTGCCGCCTGTGCGGACACACCCCGGTCAGGTTCGAGTGCACCCGCTGTCATGCCACCGGGTTGCGGGCCCCGATCGCGGGTTCGGAACGCACCGCGGAGGAACTGGGGAAGGCTTTTCCCGGGGTACGGGTGATGAACTCCTCGGCGGAACGGATCCGTTCCGGGGTATCGGGGGAACCGGCGATTGTCGTCGCCACCCCCGGGGGGGAGCCCGCGGTCCCGGGCGGATACGCGGGAGCCCTGATCCTCGACGCGGAACTGGCCCTGTCCCGCGCGGATCTGCGGGTTGGTGAGGAAACCCTGCGCCGCTGGTGCCAAGTGGCCTGTCTGGTGCGACCCGCGTTCGACGGGGGCGGGATCCTGATCGTCGGTCCCTCGGAGGACCCCGTGGTTCAGGCGCTGCTCCGGGCCGACCCCGGGGGATTCGCCGCCCGGGAACTGGCCGATCGCGCCGCGGCCGGCCTGCCCCCTGCCGTCAAGGCGGTTCAGGTGGGTGGCGACCCGGATGCGGTGGCGGCCTTCCTGGACAACGACCCGTTCACCGGAGCCGAGGTGCTGGGGCCCACCCTGGTGCGGGAGGATCCCGATCCGGAGGCCATGTCCTTGCTGCGCTGCCCCTTGGAGAAGGGTCGCGAACTGGTGAGGGCGGTAAAACACGCGGCCGCCATCCGGTCGGCCCGCAAGGAGGGTGGCCGGTTGTTCCTGCAGGTCGACCCGATGACCCTCACGTGAGGAGGAAACCATGAAACTGGTGTTCGCGGGCACCCCCGGGATTGCCGTGCCGAGCCTCGAGGCCCTGGTGGGTTCGAGACACGAGGTGGTGGCGGTGGTCACCCGGCCGGACGCCACGGCGGGCCGGGGACGCCGGCTCACTCCCTCGCCGGTGGCGATCCGGGCGGCGGAACTCGGGCTCGAGGTCCTCAAACCCGGCCATCCCCGGGACCCGGAGTTCCGGTCCCGGTTGAGGGAGTTGAACCCGGATGTGTGTGCGGTGGTCGCATACGGTGCCCTGCTGCCCACCTCGGTCCTCGAGATCCCGGCCCAGGGCTGGATCAACCTGCATTTCTCCCTGCTGCCCAGGTGGCGGGGAGCGGCCCCGGTGCAGCGGGCCGTGATGGCCGGCGATACCGAGATCGGAACTTCCTGTTTCCGCATCGTCCGGGAACTCGACGCGGGGGACGTCTACCGGATCGCCGCCCGCCCCATGCCGGAGGCCACAGCGGGGGAGCTGCTCGAACTGCTCGCGGTCTCGGGGGCCGCCCAGCTCGTCGAGACCATCGACGCCGTCGAGGCGGGTGAGATCCCCGTGCCCCAGGAAACCGTCGGGGTGACCCGGGCCGCGAAGATCACGGTGGAGGAGGCGCGGGTGGATTTCACCCGGCCGGCGGCCGAGGTCCGCAACCACATCCTCGGTTGCTCCCCGGACCCGGGGGCCTGGTGCGAGCTGAACGGAAAACGACTCAAGCTGTACCGGGCGCGGCTCGCCGATGTCCAGTTCATCCCGGCGCCCGGGGAACTGCACGTGACCAAACGCCAGGTCTTCGTCGGAGCGGGTGACGGTGTTCTCGAGCTGCTGGAGGTCCAGGCCCCGGGCAAACGGCGAATGGCGGCCATCGACTGGGCCCGTTCCGGTGCCGCCTCGGGGAGGCTCGTGTGAGCGGGGGTGTGTCTCCCCGGAGGGTCGCGTTCGACGTGCTGAGGCAGGTGAGCGGCGAGGGCGCCTACGCGAATCTGGCGCTCGCCAAAAGGCTTACCCGGGCGGGCCTGGAAACCAGGGACGCGGCCTTCGTCACGGAACTCGTGGCCGGCACCTGCCGCATGCGGGGCACCTATGACGCGATCATCGAGTCCGCTTCGGGACGAGGCCTGAAAACCATGCAACCCGCGGTGGTGGACCTGCTGCGGTTGCTCTCTCATCAGGCACTGAGCATGGCCGTGCCCGCGCGGGCGGCCGTCGCCACCACCGTGGGACTGGCCCGCGAAACCGTCGGGCAGCGGGTCACCGGCCTGGTCAACGCCGTCGGGCGCCGGATCGCCGCGCACGACCTCCAGGAATGGGTGGAGCTGCTGAGCGCGGGTCTCGACGAGACCGGCAGGCTGGCGGTGATGACCCATCATCCCCGCTGGATCGTGGCGGCCTACGAGAAAGTGCTCCCGGAAAACGAACTCGCCCAGGCCCTGGAGGCCAACAACCTGGCGCCGAGACCAACCCTCGTGGTGCGTCCCGGACTCGCTCAGGTCGGGGAACTCGCTCCCGCCGTCCCCACCGTGTACTCGCCGTTCGGGGCGGTTCTCGACGGGGCTCCGGGCGACCTGGCGGCGGTCAGGGAAGGCCGGGCCGGAGTGCAGGACGAGGGTTCGCAACTGGTGTGCCTGGCCCTGACCCGGGTGGAGGCGCCGAGCGGGCCGTGGCTGGATCTGTGCGCCGGTCCCGGTGGGAAGTCCGCTCTCCTGGCGGGGCTGGCCGGGCAGCGGGGGGAGCACCTCGTCGCCAACGAGGTGGCCGCGCATCGTGCGGAACTCGTTGAACAGGCCCTGGCGGTCTACCCACCTGGAACGGCGAGCGTCATCTGCTCCGACGGGCGTGACCCGGAACCGGTCAGGCAGCACGGTCCCTTCGCCAGGATCATGGTGGACGCCCCCTGCAGCGGCCTGGGGGCGCTGCGTCGCCGCCCCGAGGCCCGGTGGCGCCGCACACCGGCCGACCTGGCGGAACTCGTCTCGTTGCAACGCGCCCTGCTGGAAACCGCCACCGGGCTGCTGGTTCCCGGGGGAGTGATCGCCTACGTGACCTGCTCACCCCACGCGGATGAGACCGCCGCGATCGTCGAGGCGGTCCTGAACAGCAACCCGCAGCTGGAACTGCTGGATGCAGCAGCCCTGCTTCCCGAGGTGCCCGGCGCCGCCCGGGGCGGGTACGTGCAGCTGTGGCCCCACCGCCACGGAACCGACGCCATGTTCCTGGCGCTGCTTCGTGGCACATCCTGAACATCGCTAGGCTTCGGGCATGCGCATCACCCCGAGCATCCTGAACGCCGACTTCGCAAACCTCTCCCACGAGATCGGACGGATACCGGGGGCGGACGGGGTGCACGTGGATGTCATGGACAACCATTTCGTGCCGAACCTGACGGTCGGGCTTCCCGTGGTCGAATGCCTGCGCAAGGTGACCGATCAACTCCTGGACATTCACCTGATGATCGAAGACCCGGACCGCTGGGCCCCGGCCTACGCCGAGGCGGGGGCGGAGTCGGTGACCTTCCACGTCGAGGCGGCCCACGCCCCGATCCGGTTGGCCCGGGAGCTGCGGGCCCGTGGGGCGAGGGCGTCGATGGCCCTCAAACCCGCCACCCCGATCGAGCCCTACGCCGAGATGCTCGACGAACTGGACATGGTGCTGCTCATGACCGTCGAACCCGGTTTCGGCGGGCAGAAATTCCTTGACCTCGTGCTGCCGAAGATCCGCCGGACCCGGGAACTGATCGGGGATCGCCCGATCTGGTTGCAGGTCGATGGCGGGGTCTCGGTGGAAACGATCGGGCGCTGCGCCGAGGCGGGTGCCGACACCTTCGTGGCCGGCTCCGCGGTCTACAACGCCCCTGATCCGGACGCCATGGTGCGGGAGCTGCGCGAGCTGGCCGACTCCGCGCGGCACTGCTGAATCAGCCCGGTTCGTTGCCCCGGTCGCGGAGGTAGCGTTCGAACTCCGCGGCGATGGAGTCGCCGGTGGCTCCCTCCACATCGGAGGCGTCGCGGGCCTCCTCCAGTTGTTCGATGTACTCGGCCACGTCGGGATCCTCCGCGCTCAGCTCATCCACGGCCTGCACCCACTTGCCGGCCTCACCGAGCAGGTCACCGGCCCCGAGGCTGGCACCCAGGACCTGCTCCATGCGGCTGAGCAGGGCGTGCTGGCCTTTCGGGTTCGGGGGAGTGGCTACGTAGTGGGGAATGGAGACCCACATGGATGCGCTGGGGAATCCCTCGGCGATCAGCATCTGGTTGACCACGCCCGTGATGCCGGTCGGCCCCTCGTAGGTGAGTTCCTCGATGGCGAGGCTGCCCCTCAGCTGCGAGTCGTAGGTGTACATGGCGACGGGAAGGGGACGCGAGTGCGGGGTGTCGCTGAGCATGGCTCCCAGCAGCAACACCATCGACGGGTCGTAGCTTTTCAACCGCTGAACCAGCTCACGGGAGAAGCTGCGCCACAACTGGTTGGGTTCGGGACCGACCACGATGATCAGGTCCCGTTCCGGGAGGCGCACCCGCTGGAGGGTGATGTGGGGCCATTGGATCCAGGGTCCGTCGGGGGAACGACGCAGGATCGGACGGGTCACCTGGAAGTCGAAGTAGTGTTCGTCGTCGATGGTCTCGAGCTCGGACGAGGGGTAGTGCTCCATCAGGTGTAGCAACGCGTCGCTGGCCGCGTTGGCCGCGTCGTTCCAGCCGCTGAAGGCGATCACGACGGCCGGGTTTTTGAGGTCCTCGGGCCGGGGGTGCTGCATCCCTCCAGTCTATTGGCCCTGCCGGTGACCTCAAACCGGGCGGGTCGGCAACGATTGACAGAGGTGTTGATCGGGATTTATGCTCACCGAGGAGTTTGGGGGGATCAACTCTGTCACATGGGGTATTCCGTCATTTTCCGAACAATGTTCGATGCCGAGCCGGAAAGGCGCCCATGAATTTGCTGAAGCGCATCGTGTTCGGCATGCTCGCCGCCCTTGTCGCGGCCGTGGGCGGCATTGTTCTCATCCCGCGGCCGGCGCAGGCCGACTACGCCACCGGCGGCCGGGGTTATTTCGTCAACTCCGTGGTCTGGGCCGAGTGGGGGAAAAAGGGCGACATCATCCCTGCTTCGGGACTCACGAAAACCCAGTACACGAAGGTCGGCAGCACGACGATCGCCCTCGAATGCACCCTGTCACAACCGGATTCCGGCAATGGGTACGGATACAATAAAAACACCACACTGGATGTCTGGACCGCGGGAAGCTGGCGGAAGGACGGTTTGGACGACCTGTACAACCGTGGTGGCACGGGCACCAACAACCAGATGACCAGCGCCATTCACACCAAATACAGCAAGACCACGGTCAGTTTCAAGGTTTCCTGTTCGGCCATCGTTTCCGGTCCGGGTTTCCCCGCGGGAGGGCAGCGTGTCCCGGTGGACGGAATGGTCGTGGCCGATGCCGAGTCCAGCGATCCGAATCCCGACGAATACATCAAGGTGGAAACCAGCAGCAATGCCCAGTGGCGGGTCCTGGATCGGATCCGCGACACCGGTTGCACATCGACGACGCTGGCCCAGCAGAGCACATCGGGAGGATCACGAACCCTGACGCTTCTCCCGGGTGGCGTGACCTGTCCCAACACCGGCCCCACCGTCGCCATGGCCGCCAGCAACGTCTCCGAGGCAACCATCACAATGTTCGGTCAGGGACAAGCGGCAGTAGCCGTGGGCGCCATCATCAACCTGGACTACGGCGATGCCCCCATCAGCTACGGAGCCGCGGCCGCGCAGTACCTGACGGGCTGGAACGCTTCATCACTTCCCGACGGCACCACCGATGCCTTCAGCACCAGACTGGCATGGCCACCCAGGAACCCCGAAGTGATGCTGGGCAGACGCATAGACCCCGAACCGGTCAACCCCGTGAACGGTGACGGCACCCAGGACGACAAGAACCCCACCAGCCCGAACGACGAGGACGCCATATCGGAAACACCGCTCTACCACGTGATGCAGGGCGGGGGAACCGCCACCCAGGAGATCGTCTGCACGGGCCGCGGCCACAACCGTGGCTGGGTGGACTGGAACCGCAACGGGGTCTTCGACCGGGAGGAGGCATCCGACACGGTGCAGTGCGCCGGGGGCAGCGCCACCCTGACCTGGACCATTCCGCGAGATGCGGCCACCGGGAACAGCTACCTGCGGTTGCGTGCCGCCGCCACGGCGGATTCCCTGACGAGCCCCACGGGATTGACCGTCACCGGGGAGGTAGAGGACCACAAGGTGCAGATCAGCACCTACGAACTCGAGATCTCCAAGGCCTCCGACGCCCTGGCCGGGAAAAAATTCGCGGGCGATGAGGTGACCTACACCGTCACCGCGAAGAACCCGAGCAGAACCCCCTTCACCAACACCAGCCCGGCCTACGTCTTCGACGACCTGAGCGGGGTGGTCGACGACGCCACCGTGATCACGAACTCCCTGCAGGCAACCGTCGGGAACAGCAGACGCGGTGACGTGATCTTCGACCCGGACAAGAGCAGGATCTCCTGGCGGGGCACGCTGGCCCCCAACGAGACACTCACCCTGACCTATCGGGTGCGCCTCAAGGTCGGGGGAGACCGTGACCTGCGCAACGTCGCCTGGGGACAGGCGGGTGTTGCCACCCCGGCGACGAACGTGACCTGCGAGAACCGCACCGCCGAGGGACGTGACGGAGTGACGAAGCACCCCTGCGCCGCCGAGCAGTACCAGTTGATGTCGCTGCTCAAAACCTTCCAGAACAACTACGACCCGGCCCCGAACGCCGCGGACTGGACGCTGACCGCCACCGGAAACTTCGGTGGCGAAACCGGCGACACCGAACGCGTCGTCCCGGGGAACACCGCCGTCACCGACGCGAACACCTTCGTGGTGCCAGTAGGGGAATCCTTCCAGTTCAAGGAAAAGGCGGCTCCGGAGGTCATGAAGGGATACGAGTTCCTGAACCCCGGATTGACCGCCGTGGGTGGGAGCCAGGTGGAACTCGTCAACAAGGACAAACCCGCCTCCGCCAAATGGACCAAGACCGACAGCGAAACCGGCGAACTGATCGGGGAATCCGAGTGGACACTGAAAGGTCCCACCGCCCCCGGCGGACTGGTGATCACCGACTGCGTCGCCGCCGATCGCAGCCTGTGCACGGGACCGGACAAGGATCCCGGGGCGGGTTCCTTCCTGCTGGAGGAACTGAAATGGGGGGAGCACACACTGACCGAGGTCACGCCACCACCCGGGTACACGCTGTCGAACCTCTCCGAGCAGATCATCCGGCTCAGCAGCACCGACACCGGATCCGAGCCTCTCGAGATCGGCGCGATCCCCAACGATCGCCTGCCGGGATCCATCTCCTGGCGGAAGACGGAATCGGGAACGACGATCCCGCTGGCCGGTTCCGTCTGGAAATTGACGAATGCCTCGGGGGCGACCATCACCGACATCACGGACTGCGTCGCTCCGGGCAGCTGCGCGGGACCCGACCGGGATCCCGAACCCGGTTCGTTCCGGGTCGAGAGGTTGTCGTGGGGCACCTGGACACTCATGGAGACCGGCGCGCCGCTGGGCTACCTGTTGACCACACGGGAGGAAACCCTCCAGATCGGTTCGCAGGCCTTGCACCAGACGGTGGAGGACCCGTTCGAGAACACCCGTTCTCCGGTCCCGGTGCTGCCGCTGACCGGGGGCACACCGAGCGAGATCTACCACTACCTGGGGGGTGGCCTGTTGATCGTCGCAGCCGCGCTGGTCCTCCTCAAACGCCGCCGGAGGAACAAGCACTAGTGATCCCGTGACCCGAACGGGGCCACACGCGAAACCGTCGAGGAACTCGACAAAACAGATGGAGGGAATCAGATGACCACTCGGAACAAGCCCGGCAGGCGGCTGTTGTCGCTGGCCGCGGCGCTGGCCGTCGGCCTGCTGGGGCTCACGACCCCGGCGCACGCCGACTCGGCCAACATCAATCCGAACCAGAAGGCGAACCTGACGCTGCACAAGTGCGTCCAACCCGACACCCCGGGGACGCCGGCGAACGGCAAGGAACAAGCAGGAATCGGATGCACCCCGATCGACGGGGTCACGTTCACGCTCTACAAGGTGAACGACATCGACCTGGCCACCCCGGGCGGCTGGGAAGCGGCCAAGGGCCTGACGGCCCCGGAAACGGGAACCGTCGTCGGCGGTCACACCTCCACCGAGATCTCGGCCATCACCACGACCGGCGGGGGCATCGCGAACTGGCAGGGCCTTGATCTCGGGCTCTACCTGGTGATCGAGACCAACACCGGTTCCCCCGACACCAAGGTCGTGCTCGGCAGCAAACCGTTCCTGGTCACCCTGCCCTACTACACCGACGACAACCAGTGGAACTACGACGTCCACGTGTACCCGAAGAACTCGGTGGCGGGCATCGAGAAAACCGTTGACGACTCGATCCCTCAGGCGAAGTACAACGGCGACAACGTGAAATGGACCATCACCGCCGACATCCCGCGCAGCGGTCAGGGCACCGAGATCACAAGCTACGTCATCACCGACACCCTGCCGGCGGGTCTCACCCTCGACAACAGCCAGGTCACGCTCGGTCTCAAGGACGGCCCCCAATTCGTGAACGGCAACGACTACTCGTGCACGGGCAACCTGACCTGCACCTTCACCCCGGACGGCATCACGAAACTGAAGGCCAACGGAGGACAGAAGGTGGTCCTGACCCTGATCACCGACGTCACCGACGTGTCGCAGGCCACCAACGGGGTTTTCACCAACAAGGCCAAGGTGACCATCAACGGGACCGACTCGGCCGAGAAAAGCGCCACCACCACCTGGGGTCAGCTCACCGTCTACAAGTACGACGGAAGCAACGAGGGTTTCCTGAGCGGGGCCAAGTTCAAGCTCTGCACCAGCGAGGCCTGCCCGGACCAGGACATCGCCCTCGCGGAACTGACCACCGGGCCCGACGGCAAGCTCCTCTTCCCCGTGGTGCGGCCGGGCACCTACTACCTGGTCGAGACGGAGGCCCCCGCGGGCTACGTCAAAGCCGAAACCCAGCAGGTCACCGTCGAGGCCGGTGTGACCGAGACCCCGGCACAGCCCACCTCCGCCGGCAAGAACTACAAACCGGTCGCCAACACCAAACAGGCCGTTCCCCAGCTGCCCCTGACCGGTGGCATCGGTCAGGTCGCCCTGGCCGCCGGTGGCATCGGGCTGCTGGTGATCGGTGGCGCGGTGATGATCATCGGCCGCGCGGCCACCCGTCGCAGGCAGGCCTGAAAGGACACCGGTAAACCGTGACATCACATCCCCGTCGGCGTCCACGACGCTGGAGGCCGGGCCTTGCAACGTGGCTGGCCGCGTTGTGCGCGCTGACGGGGATCGTGCTGCTCAGCTACACCCCGGCCGCCTCGTGGCTCTCCCAGTACCAGCAGTCGCAGCTGATCGACACCTACAACGACTCGCTGCGCCGGGAGGGACAGGCGACCGGGAACGAAACCGGACAGACGGCGGCCGGGGAGGCCCTGGCGGATGCCCAGGCCTACAACGAAAAACTCAGATCCGGAGCGATCCTCGCCCCGAACACCAACATTCCCCGGAGCGCCGGGGAGACCGCCGACAACGAATACCACGAACTGCTCAAGGGCCCGGCGGAGCTCATGGCCCGGATCCGGATCCCGGGCATCGACGTCGACCTTCCCGTCTACCACGGCACCTCCGACCTGACGCTGCTCCGCGGCGCCGGGCACCTGCAGGGCACATCCCTCCCGGTGGGCGGTGAGTCCACCCATTCCGTCCTCACCGCCCACCGCGGCCTCGCCGAGGCCACCATGTTCACCAACCTGGACAGGATGCGCGCCGGCGACACCTTCACCATCGAGGTGATGGGTGAGGTGCTGGTCTACGAGGTGCGCCAGACGCAGGTGGTGGCGCCCGAGGAACAGGAGGCCCTGTACCCGCAGGAGGGCCGCGACCTGTTGACACTGGTCACCTGCACCCCGCTCGGGGTCAACACCCACCGGATCCTCGTCACCGGGGAACGGGTGATCCCACCTCCCCAGGACGAGGTGGACAGGGCGCTGCGGGATTCCGACCTGCCGCGTTTCCCGTGGTGGCTGTTCCTGTCCGGTGGCGGTGTCGTCACCGTGATCGGTTATCTCTGGCTGGCCGGACGCCGCGATGCCCGGCTCCACCAGGCCGCGGTCGCGGCGGGGACGGAAAAGACGGAGGAAACCGCCGGTTCGGAGGTCACCGACACGCCCGGGGACGAGTGCCCTGCCGTGGAGCACGAGGAAACGATCACCGACAATCGGGAAAACCCCACACCGGAGGTGGAATCCACGGGCGGCCGGGATGACGGGGAGCCGGCCGGGGAAGCGGATAATCTCGAGGGGTGAACCACTGGAACACCCGGGCGGCCCTGGACCGGCTCGCGGACTCACGCGGCCACGAGCAGGCACTCACGGAACTGGCCCGCGACCCGCTGTCCCGGTGCCTCAGGCTCGGCCCCGGGCTGGAGATCCCCGTGGCGGATGGCGAACTGGTCTCCGAGACCTTCGACGGCGAACGGAGACCGGACGACCTGCTGCTGGGCCGGCTGGACGGCCACATCTGGTGGGCGCGCAACGACGGTGAGGGAGGGACGGATCTGCGTGCCCTCGACCTTCCCCCGGGCCAGACCCAGCTCGCCATGATGGCGACTGCCCTCTACGAGTGGCACCGCAGCAACCCCGGCTGTCCCCGGTGCGGGGCGGCCACCGTCCACGACCGCGCGGGAACCGCACGCCGCTGCCCGGAATGTGGCAGGGAACTTTTTCCGCGCACCGATCCCGCGGTGATACTCGCCGTGACCGATCCCTCCGACCGCCTGCTGCTCACGCATGCCCGGGGCTGGCCGGAGAATCGCGTCTCCGTGCAGGCCGGTTTCATCGAAGCGGGGGAATCGGCGGAACAGGCCTGTCACAGGGAGATACGTGAGGAAACCGGTCTGATGATCCGGGATCTCGGGTTCTTCGGAACCCAGCCCTGGCCGTTCCCGCGTTCCCTGATGCTGGGTTTCGAGGCGAGAACCGACGGCACGGAACCGAACCTCGACGGCGAGGAGCTCTCCTGGGGTGCCTTCCACACGAGAGAGGAACTGCGGCGGGCCGTGGCGGGGGGAGAACTCGCTCTTCCCGGGTCTGTCTCATTGGCGCGCCAGTTGATCGAGGCCTGGCTGGCGCGCGGCGGGTAGGATGACCCGCCGTGACCAAACTTCGTGACCTGCTGAACTCCCGTGTCCTGGTGGCCGACGGGGCCATGGGCACCATGCTGCAGGCCCAGGGCGATCTCGACCTCGAACGCGACTTCCAGGGCCTCGAGGGCTGCAACGAGGTCCTGAACATCACCCGGCCCGATGTGGTCTCGGCGGTTCACCGCGCCTACCTGGAGGCGGGTTCCGACTGCGTGGAGACCAACACCTTCGGCACCAACCTGGCCGCGCTCGCCGAGTACGGCATCGTGGATCGCCTGGCGGAACTGGCCGGGGCCGGGGCCCGCATCGCCAGGGAAACCGCCGACGGATTCACCGACAAACCGCGTTTCGTACTCGGCTCGGTCGGTCCCGGGACGAAACTCCCCAGCCTGGGGCACATCACCTTCGCCGACATCCGCGACGCCTACCAGGCCCAGGTGGAGGCCATGATCGCGGGTGGCATCGATGCCGTGCAGATCGAGACCTGCCAGGACCTCCTGCAGGCCAAGGCAGCGGTGATCGCCACGAAACGCGCCCGGGCCAGGCTCGGGGTGGATCTGCCGATCCTGGTCAACGTCACCGTCGAGACCACCGGCACCATGCTGCTCGGCTCCGAGATCGGGGCGGCCCGCTCCACCCTGGAGGCTCTCGGCGTCGACGTGATCGGATTGAACTGCGCCACCGGGCCGGCCGAGATGAGCGAACACCTCAGGTACCTGTCGCGCAACGCGTCCTGCGGCATCGGCACCATGCCCAACGCGGGCCTGCCCGAACTGACCCCGGAGGGTGCGGTCTACCCGCTCGGCCCCGGGGCGCTGGCGGATGCCCTGGCTACCTTCCTGGACGATTACGGGTTGTGTGTGATCGGCGGGTGCTGCGGAACCACCCCGGACCACATCCGGTTGCTCGCGGAACGGTTCGGGGGCCGCGAGGTGCGTCCCCGCGAGGTCACGGCGGAGCGAACCTGCTCGTCGCTGTACGTGGAGGTGCCGTTCCACCAGGACCTCAGCTACCTCAACATCGGGGAACGCACCAACGCGAACGGTTCCAAGGCTTTCCGGGAGGCGATGCTGGCCGGGAACACCGACGACTGCGTGGAGATCGCCAAGGGGCAGGCGCGCGACGGGGCACACGTGCTGGACCTGTGCGTCGACTACGTCGGCCGCGACGGCATCAGCGACATGGATGAGCTGGCCGGGAGGTTGTCCACGGCCGTGACGCTGCCGATCGTGCTGGATTCCACCGAACCGCAGGTCCTCCAGGCGGGCCTGGAGAAACTCGCCGGGCGCTGCGTGATCAACTCCGTCAACTACGAGGACGGCGACGGCCCCACCTCCCGTTTCGCCCGCGTCATGCCGCTGGTGGCGGAACACGGCGCCGCCGTGGTCGCCCTGACCATCGACGAGGAGGGGCAGGCCCGCACCGCCGAGTGGAAGCTGCGGGTCGCCTCGCGCCTGATCGACGAGCTGACCGGGACCTGGGGCATGGACATCGGCGACATTCTCGTCGACTGCCTGACCTTCCCGATCGCCACCGGGCAGGAGGAAACCCGCCGCGACGGCATCGAGACCATCGAGGCCATCCGCGAACTGAAACGCCGCTACCCGGGGGTGCGAACCACGCTCGGGGTCTCGAACGTGTCCTTCGGCCTCAACCCCGCGGCCCGGATGGTGCTGAACTCGGTGTTCCTGCACGAATGCGTCGCCGCCGGACTGGACTCGGCCATCGTGCACTCGGCGAAGATCATCCCGATGGACCGCATCCCCGAGGAGCAGCGGGAGGTGGCCCTCGACCTGGTCTGGGACCGCCGCCGCGAAGGCTACGACCCGCTGACCCGCTTCCTGGAACTGTTCGAAGGGGTCACCGCCGCCTCCGTGCGGGCATCCCGGGCCGCCGAACTGGCCGCCCTGCCCCTGGCGGAGCGGCTGCAGCGCCGCATCATCGACGGGGAGGCCAAGGGGCTCGAGGCCGACCTGGACGAGGCCCTGACCGGGAAGGCGGCCCTCGACATCATCAACGAGGACCTGCTCGCCGGCATGAAGGTGGTCGGTGAGCTCTTCGGCTCCGGGCAGATGCAGCTTCCCTTCGTGCTCCAGTCCGCAGAGGTCATGAAAACCGCTGTCTCCCACCTCGAACCGCACATCGACAAGGTCGAGGGCAGCAGCGGGAAGGGCACCCTGGTGCTCGCCACGGTGCGGGGTGACGTTCACGACATCGGCAAGAATCTCGTCGACATCATCGTCAGCAACAACGGCTACACCGTCATCAACATCGGCATCAAACAACCGATCCAGGCCATCATCGACGCCGCCGAGGCCAGCGGGGCGGATGCCATCGGCATGTCGGGTCTGCTGGTGAAGTCCACGCTCGTCATGAAGGACAACCTCGCCGAACTGAACCGCCTCGGCCTGGCGGAGAAGTACCCGGTGCTGCTGGGCGGGGCGGCGCTGACCCGAGCCTTCGTGGAACACGACCTCAACGACATGTTCGACGGGGAGGTGCGCTACGCGAAGGACGCCTTCGAGGGGCTCGCCCTGATGGACGCCGTGATGGCGGTGAAACAGGGAGTGCCGGGCGCGAAACTCCCGGAACCCAAGAAACGCCGCTACAAGAAGGTCGAGGTGGTGGAGCAGCAGGAGGTCGACACCCGCCGCTCCGACGACGTGGAACGCCGCATCGAAGTGCCAACCCCACCGTTCTGGGGAACCCGGGTGGTCAAGGGGCTGCCCGTCGCGGATGTGGCCCAGTGGCTCGATCACCGCGCCACCTTCCTGGGTAGGTGGGGACTCAAACCCGTCAAGGACGGCCCGGGCTACGAGGAGCTCGTCGCGACGGAGGGCATGCCGCGCCTGCGGATGTGGCTGGACCGGATCACCACCGAACAACTGGCGAATTTCTCCGTGGTTTACGGCTATTTCCCCGTCCACAGCGAGGCAAACACCCTCATCGTCGGGGACCCGGACGATCCGTCCCGGGAGTTGACGCGTTTCGACTTCCCCCGGCAGCGCCGCGATTCCCGGCTCTGCCTGGCCGATTTCTTCCGCGACGCGGACGAGACCCGGGAACTCGGTCCCGACGTGCTGGAGATGCAGCTCGTGACCATGGGCGCCGAGGTCGCCAGGGGCACCCAGCGGCTGTTCGAGTCCAACCGTTACCGCGAATACCTGGAACTGCACGGCCTCTCCGTGCAGCTGACCGAGGCCCTCGCCGAGTTCTGGCACCACCGGGTGCGCACGGAGCTGGGTTTCGCCGCCGAGGAATCCACGGTGGACGCAGCCATCCGGGACCAGTCCTACCGCGGGTCGCGGTACTCGTTCGGCTATCCGGCGTGCCCGAACATGGAGGACCGGAGGAAGCTCGTGGCCCTGCTGAGACCCGAACGCATCGGGGTGGAGCTCTCCGAGGAGCTGCAGCTGCATCCCGAGCAGTCCACCGATGCGATGGTGGTGCACCATCCGCAGGCCAAGTACTTCAACGCCAACTGAGGGATCATGGAACAGCGACGACTGCGTGCGGTGCTGTGGGATTTCGACGGCACCCTGGTCGATTCGGAACCGATGTGGATCGAACACGAGAAGGACATGCTCGCCCGGCACGGCGCAGCGTGGCCCGAGGAGCAGTTCAGGGCCCAGATCGGGGAGCCCGCGGCCGTCACGGCGCAGCGGATCTCTGAGTCCTGCGCGGGTGCAATCACCGTCGCCCAGGCCTATGAGGAACTGCACGCGCGGATCTGCGCCCGCTTCGAGGCGGGTGAGATCCCGTTCCTGCCCGGCGCCCGCGAGCTGCTGACCGACATCCGCGCCCACGGGGTGCCGTGCGCCATGTGCACCTCCAGCAACAAACGGATCATGTCTGTGATCGCGAGGGTGGTGCCCGAGTTCGAGTTCATCGTCGACGGGGATGACGTGAAGAATCCCAAACCGGATCCGGAGGGATACCTCCAGGCCATGCGGCGTCTGGGGGTGGGACCCAAGGAGGTTGTCATCATCGAGGATTCGGTGCCGGGAACCGACGCGGCATCCGCCACAGGGGCGGTGGTCCTGGCCGTGCCGTTGCTGGGGCGTCCCGGGGCGGCGCCGCGAAGGGTGTTGCGCGAGGGCGGACTGAGGGGCCTGGATTTCGCGGGCCTGGAGAAGATCTGGAGGAGCCAGTGGTGAATCTGTCGGGGGTCCGGACCGGACCGCTCGTGGTGGGGGAGCGGGTGACGCTGACCGACCCCAAGGGGCGAAGGAAATCAGTGGTTCTGAAGGAGGGCGCTGTCTGGCACACCACCAAGGGGGCGGTCAGGCACGACGACCTGATCGGCGGTCCCGAGGGGGTGACGGTGCGCTCCGTGGGCGGCACCGAATACCTGGTGCTGCGGCCCCTGCTGAACGAATACATGGTGGCGATGCCCCGGGAAGCGGCGGTGGTCTACCCGAAGGACGCCGCCCAGATCGTGATGTGGACGGACATCTTTCCCGGGGCCAGGGTCCTGGAGGCGGGGGTCGGTTCGGGAGCCCTGTCGTTGGCGTTGCTTCGGGCCATCGGTCCCGGCGGGAAACTGCACTCCTACGAACGCAGGCAGCAGTTCGCCGACGTCGCTCGCAGGAACGTCCGGAACTTCATCGACGGGGAACATCCCGCGTGGGAACTGACCGTGGGTGACCTGGTGGATGTGATAGCGGACGAACCCATCGACCGCGCCATCCTGGACATGCTGGCTCCTTGGGAGTGCGTGGACGCGGTGGGGGAGCGGCTCATCCCGGGCGGGGTGATCTGCTGCTACGTCGCGACGACCACGCAACTCGGCCGGGTGATGGACACCTTCCGTGCCCACGGTGGTTTCACCGAACCGACCGCGACCGAGACGACGGTGCGCGACTGGCACGCCGAGGGCCTGGCGATCCGCCCCGGCCACGGCACCTCCGCCCACACCGGTTTCCTGGTGCTCTCCCGCCGCCTCGCCCCCGGGGTCAGCGCACCGATCCGCAAACGACGCCCCGCACCGGGGGCCTACGGACCCGACTACCAGGGGCCGCGGCCTTTGAACATGCCGGAGTCCGACCGATGAGGGTGAGGATCGTCGGGACCGGCCTGATCGGTTCCTCGCTCGGAATGGCCCTGACGAGGGCCGGGGCCGATGTCCTGCTGGAGGACCTGAACTCCTCACACGCCAGGGTCGCCGCCGGGCTGGGGGCGGGACGGGTGGCCACGGATGACGAACCGGTCGACGTCGTTGTGGTGGCCTCGCCCCCGGCGACGATCGCAGAGGTCGTGACGCGGATGCTGGAGCGTCACCCGGAGGCAGTGATCACCGATGTCGGATCGGTGAAATCCTCCATCATCCGGGCGGTGACGGCCGCCAGCGAGAATCCCGAAAGGTACGTGCCCAGCCACCCGATGGCCGGTTCCCAGTTCACCGGACCCCTGACCGCCTCCGCCGAACTGTTCACGGATCGCACCTGGGTGATCACCCCGCAGGCCGGCAACAGCCCCGAGGACATTGCCCTGGTCCACCGGCTGGCCCGTCTCTGTGAGGCGCGGGTGGTGGAGCTCGACGCGGATCTCCACGACGAGGCCGTCGCCCAAGTCAGTCACGTGCCGCATCTGATGAGCATCCTCACCGCCTCGCACCTGCGCGGGGTGCCGGGGGAGAACCTGATCCTGGCGGGGCAGGGCATCCGGGACGTGACGCGCATCGCCGGTTCCGATCCGGGACTGTGGCAGCAGATCATCACAACCAACTCCGCGGCCATCCGGAGGGAACTGAAGGAGGTGGCCACGGACCTCGAGTACCTGATCGGGGTGCTCGACCAGGCCGAACCCCTTGAGGCCTTCCTGGCCCTCGGACAGCACGGCGCCATGGCGTTACGTGGCAAGCACGGGCAGGCGCCGAAGGAACTCGCGGTGGTCACCGTCGAGATCCCCGACGAGCCGCGCGCGCTGACCCGGTTGTTCGGCGATGTCGGTGACTTCGGGTTCAACGTGGAGGATTTCGAACTGACCCATGACGCTGTCCGAGAGGTGGGCTACCTGTCCATCTCCGTGGAACGCCCCCAGGCGGAACGGTTCCGGGAGGACCTGGAATCGCGCGGCTGGCGGGCCTGGTTGGACCGGGAGGGAATCTGATGGATGAACTGGTGATCGCATTGGACGGGCCGAGCGGGGTCGGGAAATCCTCGACCGCGAAACTGGTGGCGCAAAAGCTCCGGCTCGCCTACCTCGACACGGGAGCCATGTACCGGGCCGTGGCCTGCGAGTTCGCCCGGCAGGGTCTGGATCGCAACGATGAAACCGGGATCGGGGAGCTGGCAAGAACAGCAGACCTGCGGATGATCACGAACCCGGATGCGCCCCGCGTGTACATCAACGGTCGCGACGTCACCGAGGAAATCAGGAAACCGGAGATCTCCGCGATCGTCTCGGCGGTGGCCGTCGTCCCGGAGGTGCGCCGGGTGCTGATCGAGCGCATGCGCCGGATCATCGCGGAACACGACCGCCGCATGGTCGTGGAGGGACGCGACATCACCACGGTGGTGGCCCCCGACGCCGAGGTGCGGGTGCTGCTGACCGCCGACGCGGAGGCGCGCGTCGGGAGGCGGGCCGCGGAGCTGGGGGAACGGGTCGATCAGGTCACGGTGACGGATTCGATCCTCAGACGGGACCGCGACGACTCCACGGTCTCCAATTTCACCGAAGCGGCCGACGGGGTGAGCGTCATCGACTCCACGCACCTGGGACTCGACGAGGTCGTGGCGGAGATCCTGAAACTGGTGCCGATGCGTGAGCCCCTCGACGTTCTCGTGTTCTACGTGCCCATCCCGGACACCGACCAGGTGCTGGAGGCCCTCTTCACGGTCGGGGCCGGACACATCGGAAACTACGACTCCTGTGCCTTCGTGGCCTCAGGGACGGGCCGGTTCCGGCCCCTGGAGGGGGCCGATCCCACCATCGGCAAGGTCGGTGACCTGGAAATGGTGGCGGAGAACCGAGTGGAGGTCACCTTCCCGAGAAGCCTGCGAGCCACCGTCGTAGCCGCCCTGCGGCGGGCACACCCCTACGAGGAACCGGCTTTTCACGTCGTGGAGAACGCGGCCCAGGACTGTTGAATCCGGGCCGGCACCAGCTCCGCCGCGTACCGCACCTCGTTCTCGGGCAGGTATCCGATGGCGCTCCCGCCGAACAGCCGGTCGTGAATCGCGGCGGCCCGCTGCGGGGATTCTGGTGAGCGGACGTCGTCGGTTTTTTCCGGGCTGCGGTTGACGCCGTCGATGAGCAATCGCAGGGCCGTGCCGGTGTCGCCACGATCAGACATTCGGCGACGTCATCGCGGATCGATCGCGCACTGGCCCACCAGGGCTGGAGCCCGGGTGCGGTCGCGGTCATGACACCACACCATCCCGGTCGTGCAGTTCACCGTCCCGCGACAACTCCACCACCCGGTCCAGACGGAGGCGCCCCAGCAGATCGGTGTCGTGACTCACGACCACCAGAGCTCCCGCATAGGTGGTGAGGCCATCCACCAGAGCATCGATGCTCTCGAGGTCCAGGTTGTTGGTGGGTTCGTCCAGCGCCAGCAACTCCACCGGGGGATCGGCGAGCAACACCCGGGCCAGCGCCACCCGGAATCGTTCACCCCCGGACAGGGCGCCGACGAGACGTTCCGTCACGTCTCCGCGCAGCAGGAACCGGGCCAGCCGGGCGTGGATCTCGTGGGGTGGGGCCGATGGGCAGCCCCGTTTGACGCATTCGATCACCGGGAGCTCATCGTCCAGCTCGAGGCGTTGGTCCAGGAAACCGATCCGGCCGGAGACCGCTTCCCGCACCATCCGGCCGAGCAGGGTTGACTTTCCCACGCCGTTGTCACCGACCAGCCCCAGCCGCATCCCACCGGTGACGTGGATGTTCTGGTTGGAGCCGACGAGTTCCGCGAGTCTCCTGCTCCGTGTCGATCTCAGCTCCGGGAGATCGATGTTGATCCGTTGCTCGCGGCGAACGGATTTCTCCACGGTTCGAAGCGCGTCCCGGGCCTCGTCGACCTTCCGGGCCGCCAGCTTGTTCGCCCGGCTCCGGCGCCCCTCGGCACTCGACTTGGACTCGGGATCGGACAGCCGCGGACCCTGCCGGATGGTGGTGAACCGTTGCCGGTCCTTGCGGTCCTGGCGGGAGGTCGCCACCTGCACCCGCATCCGTTCCCGCTGCTCGGCCCGCAGCTTCTGCTCGGCGGTTCTGACGGCCCGCTCGGCGGCCTCCTGCTGGGTTCGCAGCTGATCCCGGTAGGCATCGAAGTTGCCGCCGTGAACGGTAGCGGTGCTGTCGTGGATCTCCACGATCATCTCCATCAGGCGGAGCAGGGAGACGTCGTGGCTGACCACCACCAGCCCGCCGCGCCATCCCCGGATCCAGTCGTACAGCTTTGTCCGGGCGGTGGCGTCCAAATTGTTCGTCGGCTCATCGAGGAGCAGGACATGTGCCCCGTCCAGTTCCAGTCCGGCCAGGGCGACCAATACGAGTTCCCCTCCCGAGAGGGTCTCGGCCCTGCGGGAGAGCAGATCTTCACCACACAGGCCGGGAACACGGGCCGCCAGCAGGGCCAGCGAGCGGGCCTCGACGTCCCAGTCGTTCCCCACGAGCTCGAAGTCGGATTCTGCGATGCTTCCGGCCTCGATGGCGCGCAGGGCACGGAGCCGGGCATCGACCCCGAGGAGCTGGGCGACGGTGTGTTCGCCGCATTGCAGGAGGTTCTGCGGCAGCCGGGCGGTCCTGCCGGGAACCGTGATGGTGCCCGCGGTCGGTTGCAGATCCCCTGAGATCAACCGCAGCAGGGTGGATTTGCCGGAACCGTTGCGTCCGACGACACCGACCCGGGCCGCCGGAATGGTCAGGTCGAGGTCGTGCAGCAGGGGCGCGGGGGAGTGGTTGAAGGCGTAGGAGACGCCGGAGAAAACGATGGACGAAGGCATGGGGGCTCCTGGGAACGGCTGGATGCGCCGAACCGGAGCGCGGAACTGGCTCTACGGTGCAGCGCGGGGTCAGCGGTGCAGCGAGCCTGTCATTTCCGGGCCTTTCGTCGGGAACAGGGCGCCACCAGTGTAGCGGAACACCGGAATTTGGGGGTGGGCAGCTACGATGATGCGTTGGTCCGCGATAGGAGGCGAAGCATGAGCGAGGAATCCACGATCAAGCCCGTGGTGGCGGTGGTGGGGCGTCCGAACGTCGGCAAATCCACGCTGGTCAACCGCATCCTGGGCCGCAGGGAGGCCGTGGTGCAGGATGTTCCGGGCGTCACCCGTGACCGTGTCTCGTACGACGCGAACTGGAATGGTCGCGAGTTCGTGCTGGTCGACACCGGCGGCTGGGTCTCGGACGCCAAGGGCATGGCGCAGCAGATCGCGGAGCAGGCGGAGCTCGCGATCTCGATGGCTGATGCGGTGCTGTTCGTCGTCGACGCCACCGTGGGCACCCTCGACGAGGACGAGGCCGTGGTCAAGGTGCTCAGACGTTCCAGGAAACCCGTGGTGCTGGCCGCGAACAAGGTGGACGACCAGCGCCACGAGGCCATGGCCGCCACCATGTGGAACCTGGGGCTGGGGGAGCCGTACCCCGTCTCCGCCATGCACGGCCGGGGCTCCGGTGATCTCCTGGACGCGGTGCTCGCGGTCCTGCCGGAAGCTCCCCGGGAAAGTTTTGAAGAGATCGGCGGGCCGCGCCGGGTCGCGATCGTCGGGAAACCGAACGTGGGCAAGTCCTCGCTGCTGAACAAGCTGGCCCAGCAGCAGCGGGCGGTGGTCTCCGATGTCTCCGGAACCACCGTCGATCCCGTCGACGAGATCGTGGATGTCGGCGGGACGACGTACCGGCTCATTGACACCGCGGGTATCCGCAAACGTGTCAGGGAGGCCTCGGGGCACGAGTTCTACGCCAGCCTGCGCACCCAGACCGCAATCGAACGCGCGGAGGTCTGCGTGGTGGTCATCGACGCCTCGACCCCGGTCACCGACCAGGACCTGAGGATCCTCACCAATGTCGAGGAAACGGGCCGGGCCCTGGTGATCGCCTTCAACAAGTGGGATCTCACCGACGAGGAACGCCGCCGCTACCTGGAGCGGGAGATGGAACGCGATCTGGTGGCCTTCCGGTGGGCGCCAACGGTCAACATCTCGGCGCTGACCGGACGCAACGTCGACAAGCTGAGCAGGGCCATCGAGGCTGCGGCAAAGGGCTGGGAAACGCGTATTTCCACCGGCAGGTTGAACTCCTTCCTGGGACGCCTGACCGCCTCCCACCCGCACCCGGTGCGCGGCGGCAAACAGCCACGCGTCCTTTTCGGCACGCAGGCGCACAACTGCCCACCCACCTTCGCGTTGTTCACCAGCGGCCAGTTCGACGCCACCTATGTGCGTTTCATCGAACGCCGTCTCCGCGAGGAATTCGGGTTCGTCGGTTCACCCATCCACATGGAGATCCGGGCCAGGGAAAAACACAGGAATCGGTAGTGAACCACTGGAGCGGAACTCCGAGGTCGCGCTGAGACCCTCGGACCGGACAGAACCCGGGTCGCGCCGGCGCCGTGCGCTGTCGTCGCGGGCTGCGATTCTGCCGGCCAAATGCCGCGGGAAGCGTTGCGGGGTTCACTGCCCGGTGGCGATGGGGCGTGTCGGATCGGTGATCCAGTCGCTCCACGACCCCGGGTAGAGGGCCGGGAGCGGCAGCCCCGCGACCATCGCCGCCAGGGCGACGTGTGCCGCCTGGATACCGGAGCCGCAGTAGACCCCGACCCTGCCCTCACCGGCGCCGAGGGCCTCGAATCTCTCCCGCAGCTCGCCGGCCGGCAGCAGGAATCCGTGCTCGTCGGCGAGTTCGAGCGCGGGCAGCGAACGGGCCCCGGGTATGTGCCCCGCCACGGGGTCAACGGTTTCACCAACACCCCGGAAACGGTCCCCGGGGCGGGCGTCCAGGAGCACCCCGGCCGAGACGAGCCCAGCCGCCCCATCGGCATCCAGCACCGCGAAGGAAGGGTTGTTCCCCAGCCGGAAATCCCCCGGCGCCGGAGAAATGTGCCCCTGCTCCACCGGAAGACCGGCGGACAGCCAGGCCCCGAGACCGCCGTCGAGGACGAATGTGTCACGGTGCCCGTGGTGCTGCAGAAGCCACCACGCCCGGGCAGCGGCCATGGACCTCCAGTTGTCGTAGACCACGACGGGCCGGTCGTTGCTGACCCCCGCGGCCCGCATCGCGGCCTCGAAGGCCGCGGGGCTGGGGAGCGGATGCCGCCCGCCCGTGTCGGCCTCGGGGGAGGCCAGCGCCGTGTCCATGTCCACCAGAACCGCCCCGGGGATGTGTCCCGCGAGGTATTGTTCCCGGCCGCCCGAACTTCCCGGCCCCGCGAACCGGACGTCTAGGAGGGTGACGTCTCGTTGATCGAGCAGGGTCGCCAGCCGGGAAACAGTGATCAGTGGGTTCTGCATGGCCCCACTGTTTCACAGCCCCAGCCCAGCTTCACGGGAGCCGGGCCCAACCGGGTCGGCCCTGCCCGAGAAGTTCCACCATGCTCAGAGGAGACCGCCCGGTCAGGGCCCGGACGCTGTCGGAGACCACGTCCAGCTCCCCGGATGCGATCGCGGTGTAGGTGGACACCCAGGCGTCGACCTGCCAGGCCGGGGCACCGTAGTGGGCGCGTGAGGCGTAGGCCTCCTCCACGGTTTCCTCCCGATAGGTGACCTCCCGTCCCCGGGCCTGACCGATGATCCGGGCCATGTCCTTGAGCGAGAGCGTCTCTGGGCCCGTCATGTCGTAGGTGCGCTCCGCGTGGGATGACGGGTCGCGCAGGACCGCCACGGCCGATCGTGCCACGTCCTGCCTCGCGACCGCGCCGACGCGGCCATCACCGGCCGGGCCGCGCATCACCCCCTGCTCGTCCACCATCTCGGGGAAGAAATCCAGGTAGAACGAGTCACGCAGGAAGGTCCACGCCATTCCCGATTCGCGAATGTGCTGCTCGGTGTACCAGTGGTCACGGGCCAAGGTGAAGATGGCATCCGGGGCGGCCGCCAGGAAGGACGTGTAGATGATGTGCCCGACCCCCGCGGTGGCTGCGGCCTCCACGAAGACCTGATGCTGCCGCACCCGGTCCGGGTTCTCACCGGCGGAAACCATGAAGAGCACGTCAACCCCGGTCAATGCTTTACGGGAAGCCTCCGCGTCGCCGTATTCCATCACGGCCACATCCCCTTCGAGCCGGGGCGCCCTGCCGGCGTCGCGCACCAGCAGCCTCAGCCGCGGAGCCAGGTCCTGCAGTCCGCTCGCCACGGCACCGCCGAGCTTCCCCGTGACCCCCGTGATGGCGATCGTCGGTTCTTGTCCGGTCATTGGTGGTCTCCTCTCCGATGCCATCATGCCGTGCGGCGGTTCCCGCGGAAGGTCACGACACTGTTGCGGAGGGGCAGGGCGTCGGGCCAGGGAGGCCACCCTCAGTGAATTACGCTATATTTGATTACCATAAATTCCGGCGGTGATGTCGAGAGGGCGTTGCCGCAAGCGATAGAGCAACCAGCCCCGAGGAAGAGGTCTTCATGGTCAAGCGCCAGTTCCCGAAGCCCAGTGAGATATTCGACCTGCTGCACTTCAAGATGCCAACCCTGAACGCCAAGAAGCGGCGTCTTCAGGACTCCCTGACGATCTGGGACCTGAGGAAGATAGCCAAACGCCGCACCCCGAAAGCTGCCTTCGACTACACCGACGGCGCAGCGGAGGGGGAACTCTCCCTCCGCCGGGCTCGTCACGCCTTCGAGGACATCGAACTGCATCCAGACATCCTCCACCCCGCGGAGGACGTCGACACCTCCTGCGAAATCCTCGGCGGACCATCGTCCATGCCGTTCGGAATCGCTCCCACCGGATTCACCCGCCTGATGCAGACCGAGGGCGAGATCGCGGGGGCGGGGGCCGCCGGGGCCGCGGGCATCCCGTTCACGCTTTCCACCCTCGGCACGACCTCCATCGAGGAGGTCAAGGCCACCAATCCGCTGGGCCGGAACTGGTTCCAGCTCTACGTGATGCGCAAGCGGGAGATTTCTTACGGCCTGGTGGAACGGGCCAAGCAGGCGGGATTCGACACCTTGATGTTCACCGTCGACACCCCCGTCGCGGGCGCTCGTCTGCGCGACAAGCGCAACGGTTTCTCGATCCCGCCGCAGATCTCCCTGGGAACCGTGCTCGACGCCCTGCCGCGCCCCTGGTGGTGGTTCGACTTCCTGACCACCCCGAAGCTGGAGTTCGCGTCCTTGAGTTCCACTGGCGGCACGGTGGGGGAGCTGCTCGACTCCGCCATGGATCCCACCATCAGCCACCAGGATCTCGACGTCATCCGTGGTATGTGGGACGGGAAGATCATCATCAAGGGTGTACAGACCGTCACCGACGCCAAGAAACTCGTCGACGCTGGCGTCGACGGCATCCTGTTGTCCAACCACGGTGGCCGCCAGCTCGACCGCGCCCCGGTGCCCTTCCATCTGCTGCCGCACGTGGTCCGGGAAATCGGCAGGGACGCCGCCGTGATGGTGGACACCGGCATCATGAACGGTGCCGACATCGCGGCCTGCATGGCGCTGGGTGCTGACTTCACCCTCATCGGTCGCGCCTACCTGTACGGTCTCATGGCCGGCGGACGCGCGGGAGTCGACCGCGCCATCGCGATCCTGCAGGAGGAACTGGTCCGCACCATGAAACTGCTGGGCGTCTCCAGCATCGCCGAACTCGAACCCCGCCACATCACCCAGCTCACGCGCTACGTGCCGGTTCCCAAACTGGCCCAGCACGTGGCCGAGGCCCTCGTCTGATTCCCGCTGCGGCGGGAAACCGAACCATCTCGCTCGGCGGGCCGGGACT